>CAYPCO010000010.1:0-11470 GCA_964409265.1 uncultured archaeon
TAAACACCATCAGCATTACTTGGAACTTTGATCTTACCAGAATAAAGACCATTACCAATCTCGGCCAATGCAAACTTATCAAACATCTCTGATAAAACATATACTACAGAACCGGTTTTTGGCAGATCATTTTCTTTTACAAAAACTTCAAGATAAATCTCATCACCCCTGAAAAACACCTCGTTTTTTCTTGGTGATAGAATCTCAATACTCACCTTGGGTTTTTCTTTAATCGTTATCGTTTTTGTCACGTAACTTTCCGTAGATGAGCTGTTTGCAAAAACTCTTATCTCGAACGTTCCGATCTCGTTGAAGACAACATCCCATGACAATGAATAACTCTGATTTTCAAGCAAAGAGAAAGCAACAGGGTTTTCATTTTGGGTTGATAAGGGCGTCGTTTCCGACAGATCAATCCAGGTTTGATTTTTGTATTGTATACACGCAAGAATTTCTCCACAGTCAGATTCCTTGCAGAAGATTTCTGAATATATTGTCAATTTTTCACCAACATAAATCGAAGTATCAGTTAGGTTTGTTGCAATAACAATTAACGGCTCTTCTGGTTCTTTAACATAAAGTGTATCAGAAGAACTTGCATTCTCTATGTCAGGATCATCGGAATCAGCAACAACACTTATCTGATAGGATCCAGGTGAATTTCCTTTAACTATCCAGTACACACGACAAGAGTCACCTTCATCAAGAAAACACACTTGTCTGTTATAATCTGTGCTCAGATTTCCTGTAGTTTCTATATCTTTTCCATCAGATTTGATGTAAATACCAACCTCTCCACACGAACCATCTGTACAATTCACAGTCGCGGAGATGTTGGTTTCTTGTGAGATATCTATGATTGCAGGCTCTATGTTCAGATTCGTAACAGACAAGGAACCAGTTTTTTTAAGAACGGTTAAAGTGAGTGTATCTGAACTGTTGGAAAGACCAGAATTATTCGATGCTAAGACATATATATCGTAATTGCCTAATACCTCTCCTGTCAAAGACCATTGGACAGAACACGAATCACCTTGGTTCATGGCCGAACACAGAACAGGATTTTCATCCTCTGTCGTAATATTTGTTCCTCCACTCTGTATAGTTCCATCGTTGTATTTTGCATACACCCACACATCACCACACCAGCCAGATTCGCATGTAATTAAACCCGTAAGATTTGAGGTCTCGTTTTGATATATTTGTGTCCTATCAAGCTCCGCATAAACCTTTAAGATCGAAGGCACATCTTCAGTTACGTTCACATAAAGATTTTCAGAATCATTCTGAATATCATATGTGTCTGACTCTGCCAAAAAATCAATATAATATTCACCAACAGAGGCAGGTGTGACAATCCATGAGGGACTGCACGCATCTCCAGAAGACATATAACCGCAGATATAAGGATTCTCTTCTACATAAAACGGTGAATCAAGACCTGTGAACGCTGAAGGAACAGGTTCGTACGGTTCTTCTGGACACGGTGCATATCTGAGGGTTGCCTTGACATTGCCACACACACCTTCGGAACAAGCGATAACACCATTAACCGTGAATTCTTCATTTTCTTTAACCGTTAAGGTTTTCGGAGAAATGTCGGTTAATAATATTCCTATAGGTGTGTAATCAATAGTAAGGTTCATGTAATCTACGCTAAGAATATTCCTATATCCGGATGTTTTGTTTACAACAATTGTGTAGTTCCCATTAAGCGGTTTCATTGTGTTTGTGACATTATATCTATACACACTTTCATCTTCAACTTCTTCGCTGGCAATCAATTCTACATCTGTTCCGTTCCAGGTATAGATTTTAACACCCAAAGCGCAATCTTGAGCATATCCACTTAATCTTGAACATTTCATTTTCATTTCAAGGTTAATGGAGTTAATGACTGTTTGAGAAAAGTCGAGAGGTTTCTCCCAGATACATTCAAGGTCGTTGTAAACCCTTACATACTCTGAATCGTCAGCACATATCCAGTCATTAGAGGTTTCGTATACTTCGCCATCATAAGAGATTCTGATTACTTCACTTGGACACGAATTATATATCTCTGCGAAAACGAGAGAAGGTAAAACAAGAAACAACAAGAGAAACACAAAAACAACCCTCACCATATTTTATAATTTTGTAAAAACCATCTTAAATAGTCTGAACGTTTTATTAGCATCCATGAGAATAATTAAATTGATGAAAGGGCAAACAGCGATTGAATTTATGACCATATTCTTTCTTATGTTGTTAGTTCTCCTGATAGTTTCATCTACAGCCGTGAATAATACTGAAAATCTAAGAATTTCAAGGATAGAAGTCGAGGCAGAAGCTGTTTTGAACGATCTTTCAGCTGCTCTGGATAGTGCTTTTCTTGTCGGTGATGGATTTTCAATGAATGTAACCTTGCCTGAAAAGATAATAGGTTTGAACTATTCTGTGATAGTTGCACCCGGAATGATAACATTGAATATAGATAAAAATACATATTTCAGAAATATCCTTTCAAGGAACGTGAGCAATCTTACAGAGATTCTTCCTGGAGAAATGTTTACGGTGAAAAATAAAGACGGGGTGGTTCTGATAGAATGAAATCACAGGCATGGTCCATGGATTTTGTTTCATCGGTAGTGATATTCGTAACAGCAATAGTAATTCTTTCTCTGGCAGTAAGCTATGTGGTTTCACAGAATGTTCAACAAAGGGAGATTAACAGAATCGAAGAACTTGCTCTATCAATATCAGATGCTCTTATAAGAACACAGGGTTATCCAGAAGATTGGAACGAAACTAATGTCATAAGCATAGGTTTAGCATCTGAAGAAAATATACTTAACGAGTCCAAGGTCAGAATATTTATAGAAAACCTAAGTGATGATGTAATAATGCACAGATTTGGAGCAGGAGACTGCAAATTTTATTTTGAACTGAGAGATATCAATGGAGAAATCTTTGAGATAGAATCCGGTGTTAACGCAACAAAGGGAGAATATCCAACTTCACCTGAAATATCAATCCCTGTCGAAAGATTTGTTCTATATAGAGACAGACCTTCAAAGATATTATTCATTTTATGGAAATGATTTGATGAAGTTCCAAGTCAGAATTCCTATATCATTTGAATAACCACCTTCAAGAACAATGAAGGCAGGGATATCCAAAGATGCTATTCTCTTTCCTATCAATTCATAACTCTCCTTTCTGAGAGAGAAATCACTCAAGGGGTCTTTCCAGTAGGTATCAAGACCCAAAGAGATGCCTAAAACCTCTGGTTCGAAATTCTTTATATGAGCGAGGGCTTTCTCTAAAGTTTTTAGATACAGACTCTCATCTGTCCCTGGGGGTAAGGGATAATTTATACAATTTTTTCTGGAGACAAGACCCGTGCCCGGGTAGATACCTCTTTGATGAAGAGATATGTAAAGAATATCACTACGACCAAAGAATATCTCTTCTGTTCCCTGACCATGATGAACATCTATATCGAGTATTGCCGTTCTTTTACCAAGACATTCAACAGCAATAGCTATGTTGTTAAAGTAACAGAAGCCACCCAAACTGTTTACACCACTGTGATGTCCTGGAGGTCTTGTTAATGCAAATCCCAAGATTTTAGCAGCTTTGATTGCACAGCCAGCCGATAGCAAAGGATAGTAAGGGTCTATGACAGGTGTGTCCAAATCAAGATAATCTTTCTCTAAAACCCTTTTTACATGTTCTTCAGAATGAACTTTAAGAATATCTTCCTTTCTTGCTGGTTCTGGTCTTAAGAAATCGAGGTTATGTTTGTTAAGAACAGAATATATATTCTTTACCCTCTCAGGATTCTCGGGATGCCCTGGGATTTCATACTCAAGACATCTCGGAGAGAAGACAACCTTCATTTCTTTTTCTTCTTTGGAGGCGGGGCTATGGTTATTCCAACATCACCGCTAAGCTTTATCTTTGTCCCACCTATTTCAAAATTTACCCCATCAAGATTTACCCTAACTGTTGTTTCCTTCCCACTCATTACTTCCAGGGCCTTTATTATAAGTTCCTCCTTGTTTTTAAGAATCTCTTCAAGTATTCCGGTCAATTACATCACCTCTGTTGAGAATTATAATATAATAGATTTAGGCAATATATAAATAAGTGATAAGGTGGTTGAAAAGATAATCATAGGTCGTGACAGATCAGATCTAAAAAAATTCGGTGATAAAGGAACGATATTCATAGGTAAGCACATCGTCGGTAAGGGTGAGGATGCACATTTAACGAATCCTGTATACATGGATGTTATAAGACCTCATATAGTTTTGGTTTGTGGCAAAAGAGGTTCGGGTAAGTCTTATTCTGCGGGTGTGATAGCCGAAGAGATGACCCTTCTTCCAGACGATATAAAAAACAACCTTGCGGTTCTCATGATAGACACAATGGGAATTTACTGGTCCATGAAGAGGCCTAATGAAAAGGAGAGAGATCGACTTGCAGAATGGGGATTAAAACCTATGGCAATGAAGAATATGGAATTTTTCGTTCCTAAGAAGTTTGCACAAGAATATGAAAAAGTTGGTATAGAGTTCAAAACATTTACCCTGCCTTGTGGCGAGCTGACAGCTCAAGATTGGATGATAACATTCGGTTTTTCTATGATGGATGAAGAAGGGATTCTTATAGAAAGAGTTATTAAAAGCGTTAAAGAGAATCTGGGTGAAAGCTATTCTATAGAGGATATAATAGAGGAGATAAACCGAGATGAAAAATCGAGTCAGAAAGTAAAGGATGCTCTGATATCAAGATTTATGGTCGCTAAGGATTGGGGAGTTTTTGAGAAGCATGGAACACCTATAGAAGATTTCTTCAGACCCGGAAGTATATCTGTTGTAGATATTTCACATTATGTTAGAACATCTACAGGATGGTCTGTAAGGACTATGATAATTGGGATGTTTGCAAGAAAGATATTTCATGCGAGGTTGACGGCAAGAAAGGCCGAAGAATTGGAAGTCATAACAGGTGAGGTTAGAAAAACAGTTCCTATGGTGTGGATAATGATAGATGAGGCGCATCAGTTTATTCCCAACGAAGGTATTACAGCAGCATCAGAACCGATACTGACTTTGATAAAGGAGGGAAGAGAGCCTGGAATATCATTACTTCTTATAACCCAAATACCAAACAAGCTCCATCCAGACGCGCTTGCACAGTCTGATTTAGTGATCGCGCATAGATTAACAGCTGAAGCTGATTTAAGAGCTTTGAGAAGTATAATGCAAACCTACATGTTGGAGGATATAGAGACATATATAAACAATCTACCTAGACAAAAAGGAACCGCTATAGTTCTTGATGATAATTCTGAAAGAATATACACAATTCAGATAAGACCAAGACTCAGTTGGCACGCTGGAGGTTCACCGGCTGCCATCAGAAAGAAGGGATTATTTGATTAAAGCCCGAAGTTTTCCGTTATTATTATCATTCAGATCTTCTCTAGATGAGCGGTGTAGTTCGAATATCTTCTTCCAGAGATTCTCTATGATATCCCGATTATCTGCGTATTTTTTCGAAACGTCTTGACCAACGATATAAAGAATAACCTCATCAAGATACATATCTTCAGCTATATCTTCGGGTATCCCTATTATCACACCCAGGGGCTTTCCATCGGGCTCTATACCTTTACCACCGGCAAGAACACCGTGTTGAATCACGCTGTCTGCATACACATATCTTACAGTAAAGAGATAATCACCTACACCTTCTATCAAACTGTAGTTGTCAAGATACTCATCGATAACTCCTAATATCTTCATATACTTCTTAAGAACTCTGTTGCTGTTTTTCATCCAATCTTACCTCCTCAAAATAAACCTTATCCTTATGTATTAAATTCTTTACTCTTTTCTGAGCTTCTGAAAGTTCAGATTTTCCGGTCTTAAACTCTATAAAAACTATTTTGTCATCTTCGAATTGGATACCGTCCACAGGAGTTCCTATGAATCTGAAGTTCTCACCTCTGTAAGGATAATTTTTAAGAAACGGTATGAACTGTTCTGTCATCTTACCATACCTAACAGCCATGCTTTGCTTCTCACTTTCAAGATCCTGAATTCTTTCTCTGAGTTTAACATTATCCTGCCACAATCTTCTGTAAAAATAAAGGGTAAGGAAAAACCATATCAGTGTCAAAACAAGCAACATGTCTATGTTCATGATTAAGTTTTAGATGGTTGATTTAAGTGTTTATGTTTAGAAGTGCAATTCTACTATATCTTTATCTAACAAGACATGATCAGGACCTTTTTTCTGTCCAGGGAAGGCAGAACTCTCACCCCATATTCTGGCATATCTTAAATCCTTAGCAAGCTCTTTATGGATTCTTTCGCAAACATCCTTAACAGTAGAACCAGCTTTCATTATTAAAGGTTCATCCATATCAGGTTCTTTACCTATTTTCTTTAGGTAAACTCTTATAAGACCAAGCTCGTTCCATATCATGTCCTTCAAACGTTCAAGGTTTATGCCATTCTCAGCTGAGATAAAAACATGCTTTTTTCCAGAAAATCTCTTTGAAATCTCTTTAAGCACGGAATCGTCGACAAGGTCTATCTTGTTAACAGCAACTATTTCAGGAACATAGACTCTGTTCTTCATAAGGCAATCTATAAACTCTTCAACAGTTATGTCACTTCTTATTGTTACCTCGGCATTGTGTATCTTAAACTCCTGAAGTATAGATTTGAGCGTGTCTGTACTGGTTTTTGTAAGTCTAACAGCAGAGCCTATCTCTATGCCACCGTAAGATCTTTTCTGTATTTTTACATCTGGTGGTTTTTGATTAAGTCGAAATCCTGCACGATACAACTCACCCTCTATTATATCTAACTGTTCCGGTTTTCTAACATCTATAACAACGACTATAAGATCAGCAGATCTAACAACAGAGAGGATTTGTTTTCCTTGTCCTTTTCCCTGACTGACACCTTCTATAACTCCAGGAACATCCAAAACCTGTATCTTAGCCTGATTATACTCCATCATTCCGGGAATAACATTGAGTGTAGTGAAATCATAATCACCCACTTTGGACTCAGCATTAGTTATTTTGTTGAGAAGCGTTGACTTGCCAACTGAAGGAAAACCTACAAGAACAACTGTTGCATCACCTGTTTTTTTGACAGCATATCCAGGACCCGATTTTCTACCATGACCTGATTGCCGTGCCTTGAGTTTTGCAAGTTTAGCTTTTAAAATACCTATGTGCTTTTCGGTTGCCTTGTTGTAAGGAGTTTTTGATATTTCCTCTTCCAATCGTTTTATCTCTTCCTCTACGGACATAGTTTTTAATTCGTCTTGTTTTATTAAATGTATGCAGGACAGGCATTTTATGACAGATACAGAGACGATTAAAAGAATCGTTTTGTTTGCAGATATAAAGCCCGGAGAGACGATCTTAGAGATAGGTGCTGGTACAGGATTTCTGACCGATGAGCTATTAAAGGTTTCTTCGAAGGTTATAGCCATTGAGAGAGATAAAAACTTGGCGGGAATTCTAAGAAAAAGATTGAAAGATAAACAAGGACTGGATGTTATAGAGGGTAATGCATTAAAGATTTTAGACACCCTAAAATTCGATAAAATCGTTTCAAATATTCCATACTCCATAGCCGAGGCATTAATAATGAAACTCCTTGAAAAGGAGTTCGAAAGAGCTGTTTTGACTGTTCCAAAATCCTTTGCATATAAACTCATCGCAAAGCCTGGAGATAAAAACTTCTCAAGACTTTCCCTGATGGCGGAAGAGTTCTTTTCCATAGAGATTCTTATGGACGTTCCAAAAAA
Organism: uncultured archaeon; assembly: GCA_964409265.1. GTDB lineage: Archaea > Aenigmatarchaeota > Aenigmatarchaeia > QMZP01 > QMZP01 > CAYPCO01. Next base: position 7,825 of record CAYPCO010000010.1, read on the forward strand.
CGCATTTGAGCCAAGACCAAAAACAAACTCGGTGGTCATTGTGATAGAGCCAAAAAAGAACAAATCACTTCTTCGAAGTGTGATCAGAAGAAGAAAGATGAAAGTGAAAAACGCGCTTAGAGAGGGTTTATGCGAGACTTTCGGAATAACGAAAAGGGAGGCAAGAAAATTAATAAATATGTTAAAAATAAATAATGTTATACTTGAAAAAAGGGTATTAAATCTGAGCACAGAAGAGCTTAAATCTGTTGCTCAAAAGGTGAAAAATTTTTCTTTCACCCCTTCCAAGACTTAGAGGTTAAAGTATGAACGAAGTACATAAAGTAGCACAGAAGTTGGCAAGCGAACAGAAAGAAATAAGTATCTCGCAGTTTTTTGAAAAGAACAGGCACCTTTTAGGTTATGATAACAAAGCAAAGGCCTTGTTAACTATAGTAAAGGAGGCTGTTGACAACGCTCTTGATGCAACCGAGGAGGCAGGTATCCTTCCAGATATCTATGTGAAGGTAGAAGAACTCGAGAAGGAAAAATATAAAATCGTTGTTAGGGATAATGGTCCTGGTGTTGTGAAAAAACAAGTTCCTTTGATATTTGGAAAGCTTTTATATGGTAGCAAGTTTCACAAACTAAAACAGTCCAGGGGACAGCAAGGTATAGGTATATCAGGATGTGTTTTATACTCTCAACTAACCACAGGTGAGCCAACAACCATAATTACATCTACCGGTGATGGTAAAACACACAAATACAAGTTGAAGATAGATATAAGGCACAACGAACCAAAGATTGTAGAAAACGAGGTTAGAGATGATGGTGTTGTTTGGCACGGTGTTCAAGTAACATTCATAGCAGAGGGTTTATACAGAGAACATAAGCAATCAATCCCCGAATATTTAAAGCAAACAGCAATAGCAAACCCTTATGCAAACATAATATTCGATTCTCCTACAGGAAGGATTGAATTTAAAAGAGTCGTTAATGAGCTTCCTAAGAAGCCGAAAGAGATAAAACCACATCTTTACGGTGTTGAAGTTGGTGTGATGGCAAGAATGCTTCATGAAACCAAGGCAAGAACGCTGCTTGGTTTTCTTGTTTCTGAGTTCAGCAGAGTTGGTAAACAAAGCGCTGAGGAAATATGCAAAAAAGCCGAGATAGATCCTATGATATCTCCAAGAAAGCTTGAACATAAGGATGTCGTAAATCTCATAAAAGCTGTGAAAGAAGTTAAGCTTTCAAGACCACCAACAGATTGCTTATCTCCTTTGGGAGCACATTTTATAGAAGAAGGTCTAAAGAAAGAACTCAATCCAGAATGGGTTTCTGCAATCTCAAGACCACCAACGGTTTATCGAGGATGGCCTTTCCAGATAGAGGTTGGTATTGCCTACGGTGGCTCTATAACAGAACCGTACATTATGAGACTTGCAAACAGAGTTCCTCTGCTTTATCAGCAAGGTGATTGTGCGATCACAAAGGCTATAACACTTGTTGATTGGAGAAGATATGGTCTTTCTGGAAATAAGATACCAGAGGCTCCTGTGGCAATATTTGTTCATATTGTTTCGGTATGGGTTCCTTTCACATCAGAATCCAAAGAAGCTGTAGCAAGTTACCCTGCTATAATAAAGGAAATAAAACTTGCTCTACAGGACTGTGCAAGAAGACTGTCTGTATATCTTTCAGGTGTAAGACGTGCTCAAAGAATTAAGGAAAAGAAGATGATATATCAGAAATATGCTGATGAAAAAGCCGAGGCTTTAGCCGAACTCACCGGTGAAAACAAAGAAAAGATCAAAAACATGTTGCTAAAAATGGTGGAGATGAGATGGGGTGAAATGGAAGAAGAAATGCCTCCTGAAGAGGTAAAAGAAAACACGGAAGGAAGTGGTGAAAATGGAGAAGGAAATAACGAAGCCCGAGGAGAAGAATAGAGATCCCAGAAAAGAGTTAATAAAGTTAGGTTTAGATATCCTTACTCAGATTTCTCAAATGAAGAACCCTGATATAAAACTTCCTATCAGGACCCTGTCAAACATATACTTTGATGAAAGACAGAAGCTTATAAGACTTGGTTCGAAGGTCAGTCACAGAACCTATCTCAATATAGCCCATACAAGAAAATTTATGCAAACCCTTATGGTTGCTGCTGAGTGTAAAAAGATAATAGAACAGAATGTAACGATATCCATAAGAGACCTGTATTATGCCTTGAAAAGGACAATCCCAGGAACAAAGGAAAACACCTTTGAAGAACAGGATGAATCAGACCCTATTATAGAGGATTTGGAAGCGGCTCTAAACACACTCAGAGAAGAACTTCATCTTAAAGCAGACAGGAAAGGATATCTTGCAGGAAATATGATAATTCACGACTCTGGTGATGAAATAGATGCCAGCAAGATGGGTAGTTCAGGTTGGGCAATTCCTTCTAACGTCGAACCCGATGTTATAAAATTTTCTAATATAGAAGCAGATTACATTCTTGTGATTGAAAAAGATGCTGTCTGGCAAAGATTAAACGAGGACAAATTCTGGAAGAAGAACAATTGTATAATAATCACAGGTAAAGGTCAACCTGACAGAGGAACAAGAAGAACGATCAACAGACTTCACAAAGAATTCAACCTTCCTGTCTATGTTTTGACCGATGCGGACCCGTGGGGGTACTATATATATTCGGTTATAAAACAAGGTTCCATAAATCTTTCATTCCTTTCTGACAGGTTAGGAACCCCTGATGCTAAATTTGTTGGTCTGACCACGCAGGATGTTGACAAGTTCAATATAGCGAAGAACGTAACCATAAAACTCAATCAGGGGGATGTGAAGAGGACCAATGAATTGTTGAAGTATCATTGGTTCCAACCAAAAGAATGGCAGAAAGAGTTAAAACACATGCTCACTAAAGGCTATAAGCTTGAACTTGAGGCTCTATCATCAAAGGGAATAAAGTTTATAACAGAGAAGTATCTACCTGAAAAAATAAGCAAAGAAGACTTCCTTCCATAAAAAACCGAAGTTGATACAAATATGAACAGGACATCTCTTAGGCCTGAATATCACTTCTTTTGATAATATTCTTTGTCATATCGTTTGTTAGTGGTATTGGTCTTTATCAGGCACCAAATGGTAGAATAGCAAAAGAGACGAGCTGGAATTTTTTGGGTATGGATAAATGGAAATTAGAAAACATTCATACCATGTCAAGCTTCGTTATGTCCGGATTGGTCTTACTTCATATATTTTTGGATTATAAGTTGCTCTTAACTGGTCTCCGAAATCTGTTCAAAAAAATAGACGTGATTATTTCTTTTCTTTCTGTTTCTTGGTTTCTTTCTCTTGCTTCTTCTGTGATTGTTTGGCTTCTTTCTTTTCCTTTACAACTTTCTCCTTTTTCGGCTCTGTTCTTTTCGGCTTTACCTCCTTTGGTTTCTCTTCTGGTGGCTTCTCCTTTGGAATCTCTTTCGGTTTCTCTAAACTCAGTTTCTCAAAGATGTTATGAGTTTCGTAAGCCTTAAAAACATCCTCGTCAGAAGCATCTTCCTTTATATTTATCTTCTCCATTAAAGGTTCTAAGTGATTTATGTTACATTTCCTTCTTTTAACCCCTGTAACGAATTTCGGACCTGTTACAAGAACGAACTTT
>CAYPCO010000011.1:0-10934 GCA_964409265.1 uncultured archaeon
TTTTGAAATAGTTCCATATGGAAATTGTTTCAGATATCCAAGAAATAGCGAAAAAACTTACCGAAACTGAAGAAGAAAGAAGAAGGCTCGCACAGATAGTTAGAAAAATTGGAGAAAGGAATGAAACAATTCTTAAAGTTAAGGAAAAATCTTTCAGGGATTTGAAGGTAGTTGCAGTTGATGGTGGACTGTCTAAAAGATCACTTCACGGATTTGATTTCGTTCTTACGCGTGCTGTTGGCGTGTGTTTCAATTATAAAGATGGTAAGGTTGTTTCTGTGGAGTATCATCCATCGAGAAAACCTCCTGTCAAGATAGGCGTAGCCGATGCATATTCAGATCTCGATTTAGCGTATTATACCTCAATCATGAGAACTAAACTTGAAATAGAGACAGCCCTCCAGTGCTTAGATAAGTTTAAACCCGATATTATTATACTTGATGGCTCCATAGTTCTTCATCATTCGGACAGACCATCTAAATCCTCACCGGTTTTTGATATGTATGTTGAGCTTTTGAAAAGATATGAAGAGTTATATGAGAGGGTCATGAAAACCAGCACGATGCTTGCAGGTGTTATTGAAGATTCAAGGAGCAGAAGATTCTGTGAAACGATAATGCCGGGTCTTGTCTTAGAAGAAAGAATGATGTCTATATTAAACAGAACCAGAGATACATCTTTGCTTTTCTGGGTTTTAAAAAATGGTGAGATGACATCAGACTTTTCTTATACACAAAATCCTGAAAGACATCACATACTGAAAGATATTGATGAAAAATATAGAAGAATTATAAGAAGTTTCTATCTAAAAACTGTTGAATATGATAGACCTGTAAAAATAGACTATCTAAAAATAAAAGAGGGCATACAAGACGATATATCTTCAATAATATTTGAAATATCGAAATATAATTCCACGTACGGTCTACCCGCGCCTCTTATAGAAGCTGACAGCGTTGCAAAACTTTCTGAGAACGAAGCAGAGAGTTTTTATTCATTTCTTCACTCAATAGTTGGAGATGTACCAGGATTGATGAAACTTAGAAGAGAGCAAAGACCATTTTGATTTTGTAGAAAATAAAAAGAAAAGGGAAAGGTGGGTTTTTTGGCTCTTGGTATTTTAGCAGGGGCCGTCTTCGTAGCAGGTTGTTCCTTGCATTACCATTGCTGCAAGCTCTCTGGTGTCTGATCCTGTTGTACCTGCAACTATCAATGCCTTGTGACCTGAGTCAAAGGCATTTTCTATTTCCTTTATTATACCCTTGGTGTAGTTCCAGTTGTCACAGGTTATATCCTCTGCACTCAAAAGAGTTGCTACTAAGCTGTTAGCGCACGGACCACCTATAAGGATAAGGTCCGACGTCAATGCTGATGTGTCTACCTCACTTGCGAGCTTTGCTACTGGTGTTGTTATCTTTACTGCCTTTTCATATGTTCCACCTGTTCCACCTGAAACGACCACCTGCGGATCAGAACCCACTGCAACGTTTACATATGCTGGTCTCTTTCCTGGGTAGTATATCTCGACCTTCTTGGTTCCTACAGAGTCACCAGTAAGGTCAAGATATGTACCATAGTTGGTAACTCCCTTGTATTCGTAACTTGTTCCTACCTGGTATGTTGTTGCGTTTGTTGAGAACGTAACGCCGTTTGCTGCTGAGTAACTTGCTGTTATGTTTATTGTTGAACCAGTTGGTTCATTGCTACCGGACAATGTGTAAAGTGGCGATTCTGTTATTGTTATGTATGGATTGTCTATGTTTATCGCTGCTTCTTCCTGTGTGTACAGGGTCACAGTTGCGTTGCATGTGAATCCTGGGCAGTTACCCGTAAGGTCCACAGCAACCTTGTGGGTTGTTGCGTTATAAGATACATTGTGTGACTGCATTCCTATTCTAAGGAATGAGTCAGTGTTGTAGTAAACCTTGTATGAGACCCCGCTTCCTATATCTGTGAACTGCACGTACTGCTTTCCTGGGTCTGTTGATGGATAGTATGTGTCGTACTTCAATATTCTTGTTCTCTTGTCCTTGCTAACAACGAAGTAATCACCTACTCCGATGTTATAAGGACTTGCCTGTGACTGGTTTATCTGGGTTGTTACAAAGTTGTGGGTTCCGTCTACTGTCTGTGTGAAAGTAGAACCTGAACCGTAAAGGATGTCAACTGAATTTTCATTGCCGTCCTTGTTGGTGAATGTTAACTTCACTCTGTTTGCACCGTCTCTTTCGAGTGTTATCTTCTCTCTGCTTGCATCTGTAAATCCTGGTGTCATGCCGCTAATTGTCCACTTGAATGTTCCAAAGACAGGGTCTGTGAACGTGTCGCCGTCCTTAAGGTTGTAATCAATGTCTGGTGCTATCTGCACCTCAAGCTTGGTTATCTTTGTGGATGAATTGTCTATATCCACAAGTGTGTTCGTCAAGGCGACATCGTTCTTGTATACTGGCAGACCGTCCTGGAACACCAACTTGTTTGTTCCTATGAACAACTGACATGAAGCTGTTACTGTTCCTCCCTGAGCACCACCCTGCTGCAGCACAGTGACATCGTTGACGAGGACCTTAGTTGTGGAACCAGGCAGTGTGTAAGTTCCACCCTCTACCCACTCTGTTGGTGTGGTAGATTGTCCATTTATCTGAAGGACTACACCTGGTGTGTTGGTGTAACCCAACATCTTTATTGTGTAGTCCACACCGTCAACTGTCACTGTCTGCTCATCACCCACACTGAGCGTCACGGTCTGCGCTCCTGTGGATGAATAAAGTGTTAATTTGTTTGGTGCCTGGGTTGATGCTGGTCCAAAGGTGAATTCATTACCGAAAAGTGTTATTCTGTAGTCAGAGCTTACGGCACTAGTATCCAATCCTCCCAGGAACAGGACTGTTACATTGTATGTCTTGCCAGAGCCGAATGTTGTATATAGATACGGCTCTGTGAAATCTGTGGTTGTTCCGTAATTTACAACCAGTCCTGAACCCGGCTCAATCTGCTGCTGATATGAGATCTCTGAAGCGTTCATGTCTGTGAATGTCCCTGTTGCTAAAAGTGTCGGCAATTCTGACTCGGTTATTGCTGACTTAACGAGATTGAATGACTGTCCAAGGTATGTCTTGTTAAGGTCACTTGTTAGAAGGGTTCCACCAGACACTGATGGAACACCAGCTGCTCCTGGTATTACTTCTGTGGTTGTTGCGTAACCTGCTACTGCTGCGGCGATATCGGCTGCACCAATAACGTCCATCGCAAAGTCGGCACTTGGTGCAGACGGGGCGCCTATCACTATCATTGGTGATGACAGTGTGCTATCAGAGACTTTTACATAGTCTCCAAGACCGGCCCCAAAAACACCAAGAGCCATCGTTGCTCCGGCTGTTATTGCAGCCAAACCACCTGCCAGCAGTTTCTTGATTTTCATTTAACTACCTCCTAAGATAGTCTAAAGCGGTCTGAGACCGCATCAATCCAGCCGTGGCTGGATTGATATTAAATTGTTGTTCCTTAACCCTATATATAGTTTATATGAAACTGTTTCAATTCCGCTTGATTTTTGATAAAGGGTATGTATAAAACGTTATTTTAAGGCCTGTAAATTTATATTATTGTTTCAAAACAATTTTTAGACGTTTTTAATTATTCTAAGTATTTAAAAGAAAAAATTAAGTTTCAGGCACATGTTAGTTAAATAACGGTGTTATATTTATATATTCTTAGGATAACTATCTTCTTATGAAACCATTTTGTGAAGTGATGGTACGGGATATACTCCCGGTAATACGTGCATTGATTGCAAAGAATCTCGTGACGAAACACGGGTTTACACAGCAATTGGTTGCTAAAAAGATGGGAACAACACAACCAGCAATTTCACAATACAGAAGCAATTTGAGAGGCTACAAAACAAAACTAATAAGAAAGAATCCTGAAGTTATGAATATTATAGAAAACATTTCTGAGAAAATAGCGCGTGATGAGCTATCACTTCATGATCTAATGCTTGATATATGTAATCTCTGCAAGCTTATACGCTCTTCCGGAATGATATGTGAGCTTCACAAAGAGATCGTGCCAGATTTGGACAAATGTAATATATGTATGCAGTAATGTTTTATTATTGATTTTTAGGAAATAATTATTATGAATCTTCAACCACCACGAGGAACCAGGGATTTTCCACCAAGCGAAATGATAAAGAGAGAACTTGTGATAGGTGTTATAAAAAATATATTTGAAAGATACGGCTTTGATCCGTTTGAATCACCAGCCATTGAATACTGGGAACTTCTTTCAAAAAAAGGAGTGGGTGGTGAGGAGATAAAGGATGAGATATATTATTTTAAAGATAAGGGTGATAGAGAGCTTGCTTTAAGATTCGATTTAACAACACCATTAGCAAGATTTGTTGCAGCGAACCCTCAACTCGTTAAACCTTTCAAAAGATACCAAATAGGCAGAGTGTGGAGATATGATAGACCGCAAGCAGGAAGATACAGAGAGTTTTGGCAGGCAGATATAGATATAATAGGTTCAAGTTCGATGAGTTGTGAAGCAGAATGCCTCTCCGTTGCAAACGACGTCATGACCGAACTTGGATTCAAAGAGTTTATAATAAGAATAAACAACAGAAAGATTCTTAATGGTATACTTGAGGCTCTTGATATACCTGAAAAAAAATCAATACCTGTCTTTCGAACGCTTGATAAGATAGACAAGATAGGCAAGGATGAAGTCTTTATGGAATTGAAAAAACTCATAGGTAAAAAATCAGAAAAACTGAAAGAATTCGTAGAGATATCAAATGAAGATGTACTAAAGACTGTTAAGATTTTGAAGGACGAACTTTCTGGATATACGGTGTTAGAAGAGGGTGCGGATGAAATAGAAAAAATATACAGGTTTTGCAAAATGTATGGATTTTCAAAACGGATCAAAATAGATTTGAGTCTTGTAAGGGGGCTCGACTACTACACAGGACCTATATTTGAAGTAAGTCTATCCGGAAAGAACATAGGTAGTGTTGCTGGTGGTGGAAGATACGACAATCTTATAGAACTCTTTGGTGGTAGATGGACACCCGCTGTCGGTATATCCTTTGGTATTGAGAGAATCATAGACGTAATGAAAGCAGAAGATATGCTCGATACACTTGAAAGGAAAACCAGCGTACTTGTTGCATCTGCAACCGACGATATGAGACCGTGGGCAATAAAAATTGCTCAAAAACTTAGAAAAAACGGAATAAATACTGAAACTGACCTGATGGAAAGAAATCTAAAATCTCAGTTAGATTATGCTGACCGTGCGAAAATACCCTATGTCATCATAGTGGGAGAGAAGGAAGTGAAGAAAGGTAAGGTTACAATAAAGGATATGGCTAAAAGGAAACAGGCAATTGTTAGTATAGAAAAGGTGATCAGGTTTTTTGGGAAGTAGTCAAAAGACTAAGATGCTCACAGGTTTCCAATATACCCCATGCATAGACTACTGCTTCAAATGCTCTGACAAAATCTTTCTTCTCAAGAAAAAAATCACAATCTTTTATGTATGCGTTAAGGTTCTCTATAACTGTGTCCAGCTCTTTACTTGGTTTAAGGATTTTCATGGTTTTAATTCTTTCTTTTATTCTTTGGAGCCATTTTTCACTTTCCATCTTTAATTGTTGTCGAGTTCCGTCCATGTAAGAATTAATAAATCATTTTCAATTAAATTTATGTGTATGTTCGTTAAGAAGTTAGAAAGTGTAACGAGAGCCGATAGTGATGTTGGTCAAAAGGTTATCGGTTTAGGTGAGTTACTAAAACTCGGTATGCCTGTTCCTTCTGCTTTTGTTATAACAGGAGCAGCGTATCTAAAGTTTCTCACCACTAACAAGATACATAGTAAGATAGAGAAATTATTATCTGAGATTGATTACGAAAATCTACAAGATATAATAGAAAAATCTTCGCAGATAAGAAATCTCATAACCAACGCACAGATTCCAGATTTTATAACTAATGAGATAAAAGCTGCATATGAAGAACTTTCTGTTGGTAAGGAAGTTAGAGAAGTTGGTGGTATTGCTTTGGAGATGATAAAAGCAGGTAGAGGAAGGGAGTATGTATCAGTAAGACCTTCTGTAATCCTGGACAGCGGCTATATGATCTTTCCTTACAGATCTGCTTTGAATATTGCTGGAATTTCGGAATTGTTGAGCGCAGTAAAGGATTGTTGGGCATCAGTGTTTAATCCAGAATCACTTGTTTACAGAAATATTACAGGATTTAATAGATTTCCCGTAATAGCATTACTGGTTCAGAAAATGATAAACCCAGAAAAATCTGGATTTATATTTACAACAGACCCTATAACAGGTGATTCTAATAGAATGATACTTGAATCATCATGGGGTATAGGAAGTGCGATTTCTGAAGGAATCGTTACACCTGACATCTATATAATAGAAAAGGATACAGGAAAAATTACAAGTAAAAAAATAGCCAAAAAACTTTGGCAATATGTTAAAAACGAGCTTTCTGGAAGAACTATAAGAGAAAGTGTTCCACGTGATAAATTACAACTACCCGTGCTGAGCGATTCAGAGATACGAAAAATATGGGAAATGGCAAAAAAGGTAGAAGATTGTTTCGGTAAACCATATCTTATAGGATGGTGTATAGAAAGAAACAAGATCTCTATAACAAGTGCGGAACCCCTTTTAATAAAATCTAATGGTGAACATGAATCCTTAGATACAACTAGTAATGAAAAAAGAATAATCACTGGTATACCATCATCTCCTGGTAGAAAAGAGGGTTTAGCAAGAATCATAAACGAGGTTGGAGTAATCGATATAAAAAATGACGAAATTATCGTGACAAGGGATGCATCCCAAGATATCCTTCTATTCGTTAATGCAGCTGGATTTGTCACGAATGAGGGTGGGATCTCATCAAAATGTGCATTATTCTGTCGTGGGCTCGGAAAACCCTTAATAACAGGAACTGAAACTTCGACCAGTGTAATATCTGATGGTCAAAGAATAATCATTGATGCCTTCTCTGGTATTATATACGAACAAACCGAACAGTTACATGAGATGCCGACAGAACTTCCAGAAACCGGGATGATTTCAAAAGTTATAAATGAAGATGATAAAATAACTGCGACTGAAATAAAGATTTCACTCTCATATCCTGAACTACCACAGGAAGGTATAGAGAATATAGATGGTGTTGGTTTATTGAAATCCGAACATATACTCACAGGTTCTGGGACGAATCCTTATCACATGGCGTCGATAAACCCTGAAAGTGTTATAGAAAATATAGTAGTGTCTGTAGAGAAAATAGCAAGGGTTTTTCATCCAAAACCAGTATGGTATCGTCTGCTCGATCTTAAGACAGATGAAATGAGATATTTAGAAGGTTCGATGGACGAAAAGGAACAAAATCCTGTTCTCGGATGGCACGGTATAAGGAGAGGTATTGATGATAGGAATCTCTTAAGATGTGAGATTGAAGCTATAAGGAGGATTCATAACTCTGGACTAAATAACGTGAATATCATTCTACCTTTTGTTTCTAGAACAGAAGAAGTAAGGGATTTTATCGATCTTCTTGAATTTCCTGTAAAGATAGGTGTAATGATAGAAACACCAGCCTCCGCGATTGATATAGAAAAATTTTGTAAACTTGGTGTAAAATATGTTTGTATAGATCTCGACAATCTTACACAACTTGTATTCGGTGCTGATAGAAGTATACCGAAACTTTCATCCGTCTACTATGAGGAAGGAGTGATTAAGGAACCTGTAAAATTTTTACTGGATAGAACAATAAGAACCTGTAATAATTATGGGATTGAAATATCTGTTACAGGGGAAAACATAACATCTCCTCAGGTAATAGAAGAATTAATAAAACTTGGTGTAAGATCGATAATTGTTGATCCAGCTGACGTTGAAATAGTCAGATCTCTTGTGTTGAGGACTGAAAAGAAACTGCTTCTTGATAGATTTAGAGAGCATAACAGCAAGACAGATTATTTTTTAAGCGAGTGAATGACATATAATTAATTATGTTTGTCACCGTTCTTGGTTCTGGTGGAAGTGAAGGCATACCTGTACCATACTGTAATTGTAGAGTCTGTACGAGTGGTGATAAAAGATACAGAACCTCATATTTGATAGAAATGGGTAAGAAGTACCTTCTGGTCGAAATAGGTCCTGATTTCAGAAGACAGCAATTGAAGTACAGGTTTCCTCCTATAAACTACATGTTCATTTCACACGAACATTATGATCACATCTATGGTCTTGCTGAGTTGAGGCACATAATGCTCATAGCCAAAATAAAGCTTAAACCTGTACGTGTATTAATAAGCAAGAGGCTTCACAAAAAACTCAAGCACCAGCCCTATATAGAAAGACAAGGAATAAGATATGCTTATAACACACTTATAAGAAACAAGAAACTTGTTCCACATTTGCTTGATTATGGGAAGAGTTACAGATTTGATGGTTTCGATATAGAACTCTTCAAGAATAAACATGAAAATTCTGTGTGTGATGGTTTTTTACTGAAATATGATGGGAAAAAAATCATATATCTTGCTGATGCTGGTGTGTTAAGCCAGAAAACAGAAGATCTTATATTCAAAACAGAACCCGACCTGTTGATTGCAAACACTCCATATTTTTATTCAAGGGATAAACTGAAAAAAGATGATTCAAAAAATGCGAGAAAATTGCGTATAACACACCATATCGGTATAGACACCATTTCCCATTTTCCTGCAAAAAAAATCATGCTGTCCCATTTCTCTCACAGGTCCGGGCTTACACACAAAGAGATAGTGGAAAAGGTCTCGGAGTATAAGAATATCATTGCAGCAAGAGACGGTCTAAGAATTAAGGTGTGATTTCCGTTTGTCTGTTGGTTTACCGCATAGTAAAGTATTTAAATCTTTCTATGTTATTACTATTAGTCGGTGAAAACATTGGTGGTTAAATGGCCATTTGGTCTAAAAAGATAAAGTCAAAGGAAGAGAGAAGGGGTTTTGTGAAAGGATTAGCATGGGGTCTTGGGATATTAGCAGCTTTTACGCTGTATAAAAGCTGTTGGAATGATTTCTCTCGTACTTATCACGAGTATAAGTCCAAAGGGCGAGTCGAATATAAGGTTAAAAAACCTGAGCCAAAAAAACCAGAATCAGTCATTGGTAATTATACGTATTTTGTTGATTTTGAAGAGTTTGAGAAACTATTGCCTGAATCTATTGAAACTGGTAAAGAGGTTGTTTACAAAACAGCAAAAGAGAGAAAGGAGATAAAGGCAACGGTGAAATCTAGGCCTAAAAAGGTTCCATTGCATCCTGTTAGCGTTCATAAAAGAAGAGAAATAATTAAGCATCCAAAAGAAGAGAAGAAATCTTATGTTAGTGTGACACCAGAACCTATGCCAGAAGCAAGGGTTAATGTTACTTACGAACAGAAAAGGTCTATAGACGTGGACAGCTTAAAAGGTTCAATTCTACCTGTATACGACGAAAGGGAAATCAATAAACTCGTCTACTGGCCTACTGGAAAGGGTCTTGACGAAGAAGACGTGGACAGAATAGAAAAAGAAATCTACGAAGCACTGATGGAGGATGAAGGTATAGAATGGTATGTTGCTGGTACAAGGGACAAGAACCCTTCATATGCTGATGTTGTTGCTCTTGTTGGTGATAATCAACTTGATTTTGCTAAACCAGATATATGGGGGGATTCTGCAAAAGTTAGTGGAAAATATGCTAAAAGTGCAATAAAAGGCAATGATATGAAGTATTGTAAGCTCATAGTTCCCAGAGATCTGATAGAAAGAATCAATAAAAATGTGAAAAACGGTGTCAAAACAAGTGAAATAATGAGAAAATATTCGCTTGGAGGTATGTGCGTAAAACCGGACATGTCAATAGAGAGAGATTTCTATCTTTCTTGGGACAAGAGAAACTGGGAATATGGAATTTTATATTCTGATTCATTCTTTTATGATGGTGCTGGAAACGGTGGAGGCGCAGCGGGTGGTAGCGGCTGCGGTGGTGGTGGAGGTGGTCCAGGTGCGATGTGAAAATATGAAAGACAAGGTATTAATGGTTTGGATGGTATGGTTTTTGTTAGTTGTTGGTGTAGTTAGTGCGTATCCTGTTCATACTCACTGGAATTTCAATCAGAACTATGTTGATGTAGAGGCCTATCATTGCAATGACAACACATGCACGAGCGTTACAGGACCGTTTTTTACAGGTAATACAGGAAGTGCCTATTCAATGGATATAGACTATGATGTTGATGCTGTGTGCAACACACCACACTACACAGCGTTTTACTTCTATAAGGAATGTTATCTGCCGATGGAATGGAGTGTTTGGACTCAATGTGAATATACATATTCGGCGAACGTGAACTTTATAAAGAAAAGCGATTGTAAAGCAGAAATCTCTTCTGTAGATACGCCGCTATCTGTTCAAACAGGAGAACAGGTAGAGATAGTTGCAAATGTCAAATCAGTTTTGATAGACCCTGGAACAACACCGATTTATGTTCCTCCTCACAGAAAGGAATACTATTCCAGTAATGTGATCGTGACACTCACTGTGGAAAAGAACGGTGTAAATGTTCATACCGAATCAAAAACAGTGAGCATATACATGAGCACTACAGAAGCTGTTAGGTTTTACTGGATACCAACAGAAGGAGGAACATATACTATTCATATAACAACAAATGTTGATGATTGTAAATGTAGTTCGTCTTTGGAGGATTCTGTAGAACGAACATTAGAAGTTACAGGACCTGAGCAACACTATCCTGTTATAGATGAGATGCAGATTCTTCCATTGCATCCTGATGAAAATGATGATATTTATTGCACGGTTAACGTTTCTGATGAAGACGGTGATTTAGATCATA
>CAYPCO010000012.1:0-10250 GCA_964409265.1 uncultured archaeon
TATATTGTTTTTCACCAAAACTAAAAAGTCTGTAGCTTAGTATTGTAATTATAATTGATGCGAGTGACCCAACAATGATTTCTTCCAGGGTAAGACCTGTTAGCAAAAGCCATACGGAAAGAAAAACCAAAAACAAAGCAATAAAATCAAATCTGCTTCTCATATGGTTAATTTAAATCTTCTCATTTAAACGTTTTGAGTATTTTTTCTCTTATCTCCTCAAAATGCTTAGATAGATTTTCTGGGCTGAAACCCATCTTCAAATAACGGGAGAACTGTTTCTTGTATCTTTCCTCATTTTCTGATCTAAGTTTCTTAGCATACTCTTCTATGTGAATACCCTTTACCCTGTTATCATCTGGTAATATGTCTTGGGAGTGAGGAACATCAATTCCAGATTCAATAAATCCCTTAAGGGCTGCATATACACCAGCACCTTTAACAGAAGTATGGAAACCTATATCAAGAACAGCGCTCTTCACTTTTTTCTTTTTTGCTTTCAGACCACATATGAGACCTATCAGATAGGAGGCAGGAACGTTTCCTGTGTGTGCCTTCCAACCAAGTTTTTTAAGATCATGAAAATCAGCGGAGGCTAATGTAACATCTCCTTCTTTTTTGTATTCTACAACCTGGCAAACGGTGTTGTTAGAAGTTCTTCTAACAACAAATCTGGGTTTTCCTGACATCAACAACTTTAACCTTTTCTTATAGTTTGTTCTACCTTCTCTTCTTCTTCTGTGTGGAACCTTGTATATTTTCCACCTTTTCATTCTTTGACCTCCTTGGTCTCTTCTTTAGTAGTTCATGTTCCTTTAAATACGTCAAAAGGTGTTTTTTGTTCCTGAACTCGCCCCCACCTATTCTCTTATAAAACTCTGTATAAACCTTTCTTTCTATCTGACCATTATCTTTCAACTCTTTAAGAAGGGATCTTAGAGCTCTTATGGTTTTTATCCACTGCGGTTTTTTTGGATTTCTTGCTGTTTTCTTCCCTTTTCTGCTACCTTTGCCTCTTCTTCGACCCTTCTTTTTTTGTAGCTTAAGCTTTCTGGAAGCGAATTTTGATGTCCCTTTTTTCTGAACTTTAATGACAAGTCCTTTTTTTATAAGGTTTTTAACATCTTGACGTGTTATCGCTTTTTCTGCTTCTTCTGGATTTATAACCCTTATTCTTGATATACCTGCCTTAAGCAGTTCACTTGCCATCCTTTTAACAGAACGTATTCCCATACTATCCACCGAAATCTGAAACTTTGGCTTTAAATTCTTTATCGCTCTTTATTTCTTTTCTGTTTTTAAGTATCTCTCTTGCAAGTATCCATAGGATCAGAGCTATGGATTTTCTACCGTTGTTATTAGCAGGGATAAAGAAATCAATGTCTTTTGGGTTATTGAATGTATCACAAAGAGCAACAACCGGTATTCTTTTCTTTTTTGCCTCATTCACAGCCTGTTCATCGACTAGAGGATCTATAACGAAAACTACATCGGGCTCATAGAATCCTTTATAAGAAGGATTTGTTAATGTTCCTGGTGAGAATCTACCTGTTATCGCTTTAGCTCCTACCTCTTTCGCAAATGCTTTAACAGCTTTTTTCGCGCTCTCTTTCCTTGAAACTATCATGATATTATCAAATCTTGAAAGGAAATCTGCTGCTATCTTTATTCTTTCATCTACTTTTTGGAGATTGAAGACAGCAAGACCATCATCCCTTATTTTATGTATAAACTTTCTCATGTAAGGTGTACATGATTTCATTCCTATGTGCACACCTGCTGTGAGGTATTCGGTTTTATCTACAAACATAATCTCACCTGCTGAAGTTGTATGTATTTTATTCCAATTATATATTTAAATATGAGCCTAGAGAGGAAGGTCTGCCATTTTTGGTTCAGGAATATCCTCCCAGAGCTCGATAAGTCTGTTGTGTTTTGATATATCATAACCAAGAACACTTATCTTTATAAACGGTGATTTCCATGCTACAGCAAGATCAGAAATCCAGTTATCTTCTGTTTCACCCGATCTATGTGAGGCTATTGTGATTATAGAGTGTTTTTCTGACAATTCAATAATCCTGTTTGCGTGCCATAGAGTTCCTGACTGGTTCGGTTTTACTATTATTCCATTGGTTGATTTATTGAGAATGCCTTTCTCAAATCTTCTAAGATTTGTACAGTAAAGGTCATCACCAACTATAAGCCTGTCTTTCAACGATTTCCTGAGAATAGCAAATCCTTCAAAATCATTCTCATGCAAAGGATCTTCCAGATAGTATAGCTTGTATTTTTTTGCTGTCTCTATAATAAGATCTAGTTGATTTTCTGGGCTTATTCCCTTCTTGCCTTTTCTGTATCTATATCGACCATTCTTCCACAGCGCACTTGCTGCGAAATCGATACCAAGTTTTACATGCCAGTCTTCCGCTATGTTCGAAAGGAAATCTAAAGTTTTAAGATCATCCATGGATGACATCCAAGCATTCTCAAGATTTCTTCCTAACAACATTTTTCTACTTTTAAGCTCTTCACCGACAGTTAACCATATCTCTATCAGGGTTCTTAAGGCATCTTCTGGATCTTTCACCATATAAGGTATAACAAGAAACTCTTGCCAGGATGTTCCTCCACCATGCTTACCACCACCTATTATGTTGGATATGGGTAAAGGAAATGTTCTTCTAAGACCAAAGAGTCGCCAAAGTTTCCCTTTAAACTGTGCTCTGGCCACGGCAATAGATATTGCAAGAGCAAGGTTTCCTCCTATTTTTCTAAAATTTTTGGTTCCATCGAGCCTTGTCAGAATCCTGTCGATTTTTTCGTGATTTTCTTCCATCCCTATAAGCTCTTTTCTGATTTTCGGAAATACTCTCAAAGCATTTTTAATCGATATCTCACAAACCTCATGACTTCCTTTAGAGGTTCCTGATGGGACAGAGGCAGAGTATTCACCGTGTTCTGTAAAGACCTTTACTTTAATGGAGGGTTTAAGTTTTGAATTAAAAACAGTATAAAGCCTAATATTCTCAATCATATATATTTTTTGACAGCAGAGTCTAATTAAATCTAACCTATGTATCTAAGCTGCTCTTTCTCTTCAGATGGTTTTTCTGCCTTTTCTAATTGCATAAGAGCTTTTTTCTGAAGGTCTTCTATCTTCTTTATGAAGGTTTCCATTTCCTTAACTCTCTTATCGAGTCTGCTCATATCTATTTCAACATTTAATATCTTAGTCAGACTCTGTAAAACAACCTCTGCTGCTTTAGGATCCGTAACTATAGGAAATCCCGTAGTCTCACCAAGTATACATATACCTTTAATGCCTCTTTCTCTTGCAAGTCCGGGAAGCAGACCCGCTGCTCCAACAATGTAACCAACCTTTTTCCCTGCAGCAAATTCTATGCCGTATTTGCCATATTTCTCAGCAAGTTCCTTATCTGTAGCTGCGCCAAGAAGTTTTGGTTCTTCTTCTAACTCACCTGTAGCAACACCACCTATGGTGAATATCTCCTTAACACCGAGCTTTTCAACAAAATCAAGAACTTTTTCCATCACTTCATAGTGTCCATTAGACGATAAAGATTGACAATCACCTATAAGAAAAACAAGATCTCTTTGTCCTTTACGTTTCGCTTTCCAGTAATAAAACTCGTTCTTTAGGATATGAATAAGATATTCTTCATGGAGAACCACGAACGGGAAGAAATGCCTTGAGTACAGCTGGGCAAATTTTTTGGCTTTTAATTCTTCAATCAAATATCCAACAGCAACCCTGCCTATGTTTCCGACACCTGGTAAGCCTGCTATGAGTGTCGGATTGTTTAGTTTGGGTTTTTCAGAAACCTTTATCACAGTCATTATTTAAACCTCCCTTATTCGATTAATTATTTAAAGTGTTTGCTGATTTATATTAATATACGCCCCTGTGGTGTAGTCCGGTTAAAGCGTACGCGGCTAAGCATGCAGGCTTCTCGAGCCTTCGGAAAAAGCCTGAGACCTGGGTTCAAATCCCGGCAGGGGCATATTTTTTAAAATCTAACAACACCTCTCGATTTAACTATCTAACAGGAGTAAACTATTTATATAACTAAATTTAACAGTGAATTGATGAAATGCGTTATACTTGCTGGTGGTTACGCAAAAAGGATGTGGCCTCTCACTAAAAGAATACCTAAACCTATGCTGAAAGTTGGTGATAAGCCAATAATAGAGCATATTATGGAGAGGCTTGAAGTCCTCGAAGAGATAGAAGAAATTCATATATCAACCAATGAGAAGTTCAAAAGAGATTTTGAAAGATGGCTTGAAGGATTTAAGACAAAAAAATCAGTAAAAATTATTGCAGAACCAACAACAAAGGAAGAGGAAAAGTTTGGCTCTATTGGGGCTTTAAGATATCTTATAGAAACCGAAGGGATAGATGATGACCTGCTTGTTATAGGTGGTGATAATCTCTTCGATCTAGATCTCACAGAATTTCTAAATTATTTCCTACATAAAAAAACACCTGTAGTTGCGTTTCAGGATGTAGGTGATGTTAACATTGTAAGAAAAAGGTTCGGTACAGGCATTCTTGATGAAAATTTACGAATAATTGGATTTGAGGAAAAACCTGAAAATCCAACATCAACGCTGGCTTCTACATGTATATACATCTTTCCTAAAGAAACACTAAAGATGATCCATAAATATATAGAGGAACAAAATAATCCAGATGCGGCTGGACAATTCATCAAGTGGTTATCAGAAAAGATGCGCGTTCACGGATTTGTGTTTAATGGTAGATGGTTCGATATAGGTTCTTTTGAGATGTGGGAAAGGGCAAAAAAGGAATTTGTAGGAAAGGATAATTAAAAACTTAAAAATCATCTTTACAAATTCTAACTGCTATGGAAGACGAATTCTCACTTCCTCAGGAAAAAGTTGAAGAATACATAGCAAAGTTTAGATTGTTCCTTGAGAAAAGATATAAGAAAGATCTTGTAAAGGCTGTTAGAGACGAATCTTCTCTTGTCGTGGACTTTGGTAAACTTGATCGGATGTATCCTGAACTTGGTGATTTCCTGTTAGAAAAACCAAACGAGTTTTTTAACATAGTTTCAGCTACAATCGAACAGCTTCAACTTGAAAAGAAGGTAAATGTTAGATTCAAAAACATCCCTAAGATTGTTAATATACGAGATCTTAGAGCAAAGCATATAGATAAGTTCATATGTGTTGAAGGCATAGTTAGAAAAGCTTCTGAAATAAGACCCGAGATAGTTGCTAAGTTGTGGGAGTGTCCTGAATGTGGTGAAATAATAAGACAAGAAAGAAAAGGAACCTTTGTTTCTAAACCTTTCAAATGCAATTGTGGGAACAGGAGAGATTTTAAAGAAGTTGGAAAAGAAATGATAGATACAAGATGGATAGTAATAGAGGAGCCTTTTGAACTTACAGAAGGCGAGAGACCATCACAGGTCACTGTGCTGTTGACAGAGGATTTGGTCTCTCCCGAAGGAAGAAGGATAACAGACCCGGGAAACAGACTTAAGATAACAGGCATCTTGCGAGATGTTCCAAGAGGCAAAGCAATTTCTGCAAAACTGGATTTTTATCTTGATGCCAACCATGTTGAACCTATAGAAACAGGATGGGAGAAACTTGTGATAACAAAAGAGGATGAAAAGAGGATAAAAGAACTTGCCAAGAGAGATGATATATATGATATCCTGGTTGATTCTCTCGCACCATCACTCTATGGTCTTCGAGAGATCAAAGAGTCTATAATTCTTCAGCTTTTTGGAGGGGTCCCTCGAGAACTTAAGGATGGAACGCACTTCAGGGGAGAAATACACATACTTCTTATAGGTGATCCAGCATCAGGTAAATCACAACTACTTAAACTTGTTCCTCAGATAGTTCCTAGAGGAAGATACGTTTCTGGTAAAGGTGTAACAGGAGCTGGTCTAACTGCAACTGTTACTAGAGACGAGCAATTCATGGGTGGATGGGTTTTAGAGGCTGGTGCTTTAGTCTTGGCAAACAAAGGTCTTTTATCGGTTGATGAATTTGAAAAGATGAGTCAAGACGATCAAGTAGCCATGCACGAAGCCCTTGAACAGGGAACAATTTCTATCGCAAAGGCATCGATAGTTGCAACCCTTCCGGCAAGAACATCTGTTCTTGCCGGTGGTAATCCAAAGTTCAGCAGATTTGATACTTATCTACCTATATCCAAACAGATCACCATACCAGAAACTCTTCTGAGCAGGTTTGATCTGAAATTCGCCTTAAGAGACGAACCGGATTCGGAAAAGGATAAAAAGGTTGTTGATCATATACTCAAATCCAGAGAAAAGGATTATGAAGGATCTGTACCAAAACTTGAACCAGAATTCATAAAGAAATATATCGCCTATGCAAGAGATAATTGCAAACCAGAGCTCACAGAAGAGGCGGGTAAGATTCTTAAGAGGTTTTACATAAAAATGAGAAAAAAGGCAGAAGGAACGAATCTGCCTGTACCTATAACCCTGAGACAATTCGAGGCATTGATAAGACTTTCTGAGGCATCTGCTAAGATTCAGCTAAGTCCCGTGGTTAGGAAGGAGGATGCCCAAAGGGCAATAAGACTTATGAGGTATTCACTTATACAACTTGGCCTTGATCCAGAGACAGGTATGATAGATGTTGACAGGGCTGAAGGTGCAGGAACAACCTCGAGTGAAAGAAATAAGATAAAAATTGTTCTTGACATAATAAACGAGCTTTCTGCTGTTAAAAAAGAGGTTTTGGTAGAGGATATAAGAAATAAGGCAAAGAAAGAGGGTGTTGACGATGTTGATGAGATTTTAGAAAAGCTTAAGAGAGAAGGTATGCTTTTTGAACCAAGTCCTGGTTATGTTCAAAAGGTCTAAAGTTAAATTTCTTATGGTTAAAAAATTAATCGATGTATAAGAACTCTGCTTTAAACATTCTAACAAAAACCCTTTATGCTGATGAGTGGAGGGCACAATGTGTTAATCTCATAGCGAGCGAAAATGCTGTTAGTAGATACGTCAAGCTGTGCGTCTCATCCGATTTTATGGGAAGATACGCTGAAGGTGATCCTGAGGACAGATACTATCAGGGAACAAAATACATAGACGAAATAGAACTTGATGTTTCTTCTAACCTGAAAAAACTTTTCGGATGTAGTGAGGTTGAAGTAAGACCAATAAGTGGGACCCAGGCAAATGAGATTGTATTTCATACCCTGCTTCATCCTGGTGACACAGTCATGGTGAATTCAACATCGGGTGGAGGACATATAAGTCATTATAAATTTGGTTCTTTAGGAAAGATCACACAAAACATAATAGATATTCCTCTTGCTAAAGATGGTTATCACCTAGATGTTGAAAAAACCAAGGACTGTATATACACAATGAAACCAAAGGTTATAGTTTTAGGGAAAAGTCTTTTTCTATTTCCTGAACCTCTTGAAGAGTTAAAGGATGTTTGCTACGAGACAGGAACTGTTTTAGTGTACGATGCTGCTCATGTCCTTGGTCTTATAGCTGGTAAAAGATTTCAAAACCCATTGAAAGAGGGTGCGGATATAATAACAGCCAGTACACATAAAACCTTTCCTGGTACACAAAGAGGTGTAATACTAGGCGATTCCGATGGAAGGGTCGATTGGAAAAGAATAAGAAAAACTACATTTCCTGGCTCAACAAGTAATACGCATCTCAACACATTAGCTGGGCTTGCCATTGCTGTCTATGAGATGCTTGAATTCGGAGAGGAATATGCTGACCAAACCATAAAGAACGCTAAAGCACTGGCTAGGAGCTTGGATAAAAAGGGTTTTGATGTTCAAGCAAAGGAGTTTGATTACACGGAATCACACCAGATTGCTGTTGATGTGTCTAAACATGGTGGTGGAAAACGTGTTGCTAAGATTCTAGAAGAGAATAACATTATAGTGAACAAAAATCTTTTGCCCTTGGAAAGGAACGGTGACCCAAAAAACCCAAAAGGTATAAGGATAGGTGTTCAAGAAATGACGAGATTTGGGATGAAAGAAGATGAAATGGAACACATAGCAGATCTTATGAAAGATGCTCTTGAAGGTATGAATGTAAGAGACGAGGTTATAAGATTTAGAAGAAAGTATCAAAAGCTTTGCTACTGTTTTGATTGATAACTATTTATAGGTTCTGAAACAAAATTAAACTATGGAGTGTCCTAAGTGTGGCGGTGGTTCTTTTCTGGTTGATGAAGAGCTTATTAAAGTTCTTGAAAATACAGAACCTATGAAAATCATACTCAAGGCAACTTATCAATGCAGGGCATGTGGTGAAAGATTCGGAAGAATAGTTTATGATAATCTTGACGCGAGAAAGAAGACACCTGAAGCAAAACCCGCCTATCCTGTTTCTCAACCACAGGAAATTAATAAATCTTATGAAGAAGAGACCGTTGAGGGTTTGAGGTTTTTCTAAGTGGGGTTGCTGGGATTCTCAATAATCAACCTTCTTTCTAAAGAAGGTTATTTTTTGAACCCAGGTCACGAGACCCCCAGTCTCGGATGCTAGACCAAGCTACACCACAACCCCACCAGAAATATGTTTGATTTTTATATCTTTTAAAGTTAAATTTTAAGGATATGAACGAAGAGGTTTCTCTCAAGGTTGGTGAATTAACAAATAGAGAAGAATTTGGTAGAGGTATAGTCAGGATAGACACAAAAACTATGCAGAGATTAGGAATAAAGGAGGGTGATGTTGTTGAGCTTATAGGCGAGAGAAAAACCGGTGCTATTGCTGTCAGGGCATATCCTGCTGACGTCGGTCTTAATATAATAAGAATGGATGGGTTAACAAGAAGAAATGCAGGTATAGGTGTTGGTGAAACCATAAGAGTACGAAGAGCCGAGGTTAAAGAGGCAAAACGTGTTGTTCTTGCGCCAGCCCAGAAAGGAATAATACTTCAAATGGATCCTGAGATATTGAAAAGAAATCTCTTTATGAGACCTGTGACCAAAGGAGATATAATCACACCGTTTCCTGTTGTTAAGGAAAGAAAGGGAAGTCCGTTTGATGATTTCTTTGGTATAGACATCGAGCAAATATTCTTTACTCCTATACCAGGTGAAACAAAACTTGTTGTTGTTAATACGAATCCTGACGGTATAGTTAGAGTAACAGAGTTCACAGATGTTGAGTTAAAACCAGAGGCTGTTGAGGTTGAGGAAAAGGTTATACCCACGATAACCTATGAAGATATAGGCGGGCTTCATGATGCTATCCAAAAGATTCGAGAAATGGTTGAACTTCCTTTAAGACATCCTGAGTTGTTCACTCGCCTAGGAATAGAACCTCCTAAAGGTGTTTTGTTGTACGGTCCTCCAGGTACAGGCAAGACCTTGCTCGCGAAGGCTGTTGCAAATGAATCAGGGGCAAGCTTTTATGCAATTAATGGACCTGAGATTATGAGCAAATGGTATGGTCAATCTGAAGAAAACCTTAGAAAGATCTTTGAAGAAGCAGAAAAGAACGCACCGTCCATAATCTTCATAGATGAGATAGATGCAATTGCACCCAAAAGAGAAGAGGTCACGGGTGAAGTTGAAAGGAGAGTTGTTTCTCAGATTTTGACCCTCATGGATGGTTTAAAATCTAGAGGCAAGGTTATTGTTATTGCAGCGACCAATAGACCCAATGCTATTGACCCTGCTTTGAGAAGACCAGGAAGATTCGATAGGGAAATAGAGATAGGTGTCCCTGACCAGAAAGGGAGAAAAGAGATCTTGCAGATACACACGAGAAATATGCCTCTTGCGGATGATGTTGATCTTGATTGGCTAGCGTCTATAACTTATGGGTTTGTTGGTGCTGATTTGGAAGTCCTATGCAAGGAGGCTGCAATGTCCGCTTTAAGAAGAAATCTTCCTCAGATATCTTGGAAAGAACAAGAAGAGCTTCCACCAAAGGTTCTTGAAAACTTAAAGGTTACAAAAAAGGATTTTGAGAATGCATTGAAGCTTGTTGAACCATCTGCCATGAGGGAGGTAATGGTTGAGATTCCAAAAGTTAAATGGAGTGATATAGGTGATTTAAAGGAAGCCAAAGAGCTTCTCAAGGAAATCGTTCAATGGCCTCTTGAACATCCAGAATCCTTTAAAAAGATAGGTATAAAACCTCCTAAAGGTGTTTTGCTTTATGGTCCTCCAGGTACAGGCAAGACCTTGCTCGCGAAGGCTGTTGCAAATGAATCAG
>CAYPCO010000013.1:0-10168 GCA_964409265.1 uncultured archaeon
TGTAATTGTTTATTCTTATATATCCTGAATCACCGTCCCACTCCACACTGCCCCAAGGCTGGTATTCTATATAATCGTCTTTCACCTTGTAAATACCACCGCATATAAGACCTTCGCATTCGCCATCTATGAACTTTTTTCTATCAACGGTAAGACTTTTGCTATCGAATGGTTCTATATATGCCTCTCGGTCAGATGTTCCTGGTATAGGTTGAAGCAAAGACTCATCTATTCTTATCCTTACCCATCCATCAGGATTAACATTATAATTAGAGTATCTTTCATTACCACATGCTGCTCTCATAGTTGTTTCAACATCAGGGTTGTTATCAGCCGAACTCCATACCGTATCATTATTATTGTTTAATGGCGGTGTTATACTGTCACTTCCATTGTATATGAACTTCAAACCTTCTATATGATTAACGTATCCACTATCCCAGCCTGTTTGAAGAGACCAAACACAAGGATATGGTGGATCACACGGACATTGACATATATCAACTGGTTCTGCACACGCATCGTTTCCGCACGTCCCTGATGCTGATATTACATAATCAAAACTCATGTTAGGGTATTCTTTCCAATAGCTTGTTCCATAAGCGGTTATGTTGTACGAAAAATTCTGGTTCTTAAATTCATAATCGTTCATGTCACTTATATAATCTTCAAGTGTTGTACTTGAAGCAAAAACATCATCTATATAGGCACGAATACTCGCCTCTTTTGGTATATATATATCGTGAATGAGTTTAACAGATATTTCTAGTGGTTGACTGGGTGAATAATTTCCTACAGGATCGTATATCAGAAGTTCTATATTTCCTGCTGTGATGGTGGAAACTACGAAGATAACAAAGATCATCACACTTATAAGCAAAACCCACCATCGTAATTTAATAAACATATTTATATTTTTTGTATACGCCCGTTAAAATTTGTTAGAATATGTCAAACGTTTTTGATCTGTTTTCACCAGAACTGAAAGACATTGTTAGCCGAAGGTTTAAGCAGCCAACCACTGTCCAGGAAGGCGTTATACCTGAAATACTCAAAGGTAAGGACATACTTGCAATATCCGAAACAGGTTCTGGTAAAACCGAGGCGTGTCTACTTCCGGTTTTTGATTTATGGCTAAAAACGAGACCAAAGCAGGTCTCTATACTATATATAACACCTCTCAGGAGCCTTAATAGAAACCTTTTCAATCGAATAGAATGGTGGGCAAAGGAGCTCGATATGGATGTTAGTGTCAGACACGGTGATACTTCAAGTTATGAAAGAAAGCTACAGGCAGAAAATCCACCTGATATGCTCATAGTCACACCTGAAACACTCCAATCTATACTTGTAGGAAGTGTTATGAGGAAGCATCTTAAAAACATACGATACATACTTATTGATGAGGTTCACGAGCTTGTTCAAAACAAACGCGGTTTGCAGCTATCTTTAGCACTTGAGAGACTCAAATATCTTATAGAATCTTCTGGAAATCAGAAACCACAAACCATATGTCTTTCTGCAACAGTCGGTACACCAGAAGCTGTTGCAAAGTTCTTCTCCTTGAAAAAGAATCACAAGATAGTCAATCTTGTAAATCCCAAAAAAATGAGTGTGATTGTTGAGTACCCGCAGCCCGAGGAAAGGGATTATATTCTTAGCTCTAAAATGGCCATCAGTCCTGAAATAGTTGCAAGGGTTAGAAGGATATGTGATCTTATCAAAAGAAGGAATTCTGTTTTGACATTTACAAATACGAGGGAGTTTTCAGAGATTCTTTCTTCAAGGATAAAGGCATACGAAAAAGAGATTCCTATAGAGACACATCATTCGTCCCTATCAAAATATGTCAGAATAAAAGCCGAAGAAGGTTTTAGAAAGGGTGAGATAAAATCCCTTATATGCACGTCAAGTCTCGAACTTGGAATAGATATAGGTTCTATAGATTTTATAGTTCAGTATCAATCTCCAAGACAGGTTACAAAACTTCTTCAGAGAGTAGGCAGATCTGGTCATAGGTACGACAAAATTTCAGAAGGAATAATAATCTCTGCTGATCCCGATGATTGTTTTGAGTCGGTTGTGATAGTCGATTATGCCAAAAAAGGAAAGATAGAGGAAACAAGACCCTACACTCAGGCATGGGACGTTCTTGCTCATCAGATAGTTGGAATAAGTCTTGATGTCTATAAAATATCTCTTAATGAAGCTTACAATATAGTTAAAAGATCATGGTCCTATAGAAACCTAAGCAAAGATGATTTCTATGATCTATGTAAACTCCTCGAAAAGCTAAGATATCTTTGGGTTGATGAGAAGTATTCTGAAGAACCTATCTTAAAAAGAAGGAGGAAGGCTTTCGATTACTACTTCAACAACCTTTCTACAATACCAGATGTTAAAAATTATGTCATCTATGATGTTGTTTCAGATAAGCCTGTAGGAAGTTTAGATGCCGAGTTTGTTGCAATGCATGGTAGTTCTGGTTCAACGTTTATAACAAAAGGCCAGGCATGGAAGATACTTGATGTTAGAAATGACAGAGTGTATGTAGAACCCGTAGATAACATAACCGCTGCTATACCTGCATGGGAAGGTGAGCTCATACCTGTTCCTTTTGAAGTTGCGCAGGGTGTCGGGAGGTTAAGAAGAGAAATACAATCATCACTTGAATCTAAAAAACATTTGCTTTCAAGGATTCTTGAGAAGTATTGTGTAACAAAAGATGCTGCTGATATGATGTATAAAACCATTAAAGGCCAGTATGATTGGGGATTTGTTCCAAACGATAAAGAGATCCTTATAGAGTATTTTATGGATGGCGATGATGTTTGGGTTGTTATTCATTCGTGTTGGGGATCATTAGTTAACGATACAATAGGACGTGTTCTGTCTGCGTTACTTGTATCAAAACTTGGTTCAGTTGGTGTTCAAACAGATCCTTACAGAATAATAATAAAGCTTCACGAAAGAGGGGATTGGGATGATGTCATCTCCTCACTGAAAGAGTTAAAACCCGAAAATATACCACTTATCCTCAAACTAACACTTCCAAACACAGAACTTTTTGCTTGGAGATTTCTACACGTTGCTAAAAGATTTGGTATAATATCAAACACTGCTGATTACGGCAAAGGCTACATAAGGAAACTTATAGATATATATGCTGGGACACCGGTTTTTCAAGAAGCCATGAATGAGGTTTTTTTCGAAAAACTCGATGTTGAAAAAGCAAAAGATGTGATTAAACGATTGAAACAAGGCGAGATAAAACTGATCATCAGGAAGGGTCTTTCACCTTTAGGTGAAATGGGTATTAAGGGTAGATACGAAATTGTTGCTTCCTCAAGACCAGAAGCCGAGATATTCAAGGCCTTTAAGAAAAGAATAATGGAAACCAGGGTTGGTTTAGTTTGTTTCAGTAAAGGTGATTGGGCAATTACCTGTTCTGTAAAAGATGTTCCAGAAGAAGTGAAATGCCCTCGTTGTGGAGCCAGAATGGTTGCTGTTGTCCCATCAAGATATGTTATAGAAGCACAGGAACTCGTAAAGAAATACAGATCAGGTAACAAACTCAGCTCAACCGAAAGGAAATACATAGATTGGATGTCAGACTCAGCAAGTATAACATCTTCTTCAGGAAAAAAAGCTGCAATGGCTCTTGCTGGCAGAGGTATAGGCCCAAGAACAGCTGGTAGAATTCTTTCGAAAATGCTTGAAGGTGATGCTCTGCTCAAAGAAATAATGAAAGCAGAACAGACGTACATTAGGACAAAGAAGTTCTGGAAGGGTTAATTGATATACCACATATATTATGATCTCTATCTATTGTTAAAATGATGTCTGGTTTGATCTTTTCATAGCAGAGATATGTGAAAGGTAGATAAAGTTCAACAAATCTGTAGACTTCTTTTTTATTCATACCTTCTCCTCTGGTTTTTCTAAGTTCAAGCTCTTGCCAGTATCTCCATCTTTTGTGCAACTCGGGTGCAATGGGTTTCATCATTATCATAAAGTCTATATATTCCCACAGAGGCTGATAAGATTTTATGTTTTCCAAGACCTTTCTGAAATGTTTTAACTCAGGATCTATCTTTTTCAGGTTTATTCCGTTTCTCTTGCATATATGAAGGAACGTCTTTTCATCGACCGTAGGAATCCCTAAGCACCACCCCTCAAAAAGTATGATATCTTGTCTGCCTTTAATGTGTCTTGTTTTTTTAAGAACATCACCTTGTGCATTATGAAGG
This sequence comes from uncultured archaeon, assembly GCA_964409265.1. Lineage (GTDB taxonomy): Archaea > Aenigmatarchaeota > Aenigmatarchaeia > QMZP01 > QMZP01 > CAYPCO01. The sequence goes on from CAYPCO010000013.1 coordinate 4,251, forward strand.
GATTTATCGAAAATTGGTATCTCAAGATCAAGACCTCGCCTTGCTCTTTTGAGAACGTTTAGAAGCTTTCTAACTCTATGTGTTCCAGGCATGCCCCTTATCTGATAAAAGGGGTTTCCCTTGTATAGTCGAGCTATTACAAGCCTTTCCTTGTAACTCTTGTAAAAATCATCTATGGAAAAAGAACAAACTCTGTAACCCAGTTTTTCAAGACATCTTTTTATATAGTTGCTCAGTGTTGTTTTACCTGTTCCTTGACCTCCCTGTATACCAACAATTAACGTCTCTCCATGTTTTTGATGAGCTATTATTTCCTTGAGAAGAGGTATTATAAATCTTCTAAAAATATTCTTGGTATAAACAGTTTTTCCGCAAACATCATATAATCTAAGAAGGTTCTTCATCTGATGTTAATTTTGTTTTTCTTATTCAAAAATCTTTTAAGAACGATTCTAATTCATTTAAAGAGGTGATAAAATGATTGTAACCACCACGGAGTCTATTCCTGGATATAAAGTTTCAAAGATTCTCGGCGTTGTGTTTGGCAACACAGTCCGAGCCAAACATATAGGCAAAGATATTCTTGCTACTCTAAGAAACATCGTTGGTGGTGAATTACCAGAATATACAGAAATGCTTGCAGATGCCAGAAATGAATCTTTGAAAAGGATGATTAATGAAGCTAAGAAGCTTGATGCTGATGCTGTGGTAAATGTGAGATTTGCAACATCTCAAACTATGGCAGGAGCAGCAGAGCTCTTAGCATACGGAACAGCTGTTAAACTCAAAAGAGTAAGAGGATGAAGCTTATAGATAATATCAAAAAATTGAAAAGAACCAAAGTAAAGAAGCTCATAGATTCACGTATCAATGAGTTCGAATCCATCGGTAAAAAGTCAAGTAAAGAAATATTCAAGGAGCTCTGTTTTTGCATACTCACCGCCAATTTCAACGCAGAAAGAGGTATAGAAATCCAGAAAAGGGTTGGCAATGGTTTTCTTACCTTATCTGAAGACGAACTTTCTCAGGTGCTCAAAGAGCTTGGTCACCGATATCCTAATACAAGAGCAAGGTATATCGTTGAAGCCAGAAGATTTGCTAACACAATCAAAGAAATACTGAATTCCTTTAGAAGTGAAAAAGAAGTAAGAGAATGGCTTGTTAAAAACATAAGAGGATTAGGATATAAAGAGGCCAGTCATTTTCTTCGAAATATAGGTTTTAAGGATTTGGCGATAATAGACTTTCACATCATAGACCTTCTGGTTGAGTATGACCTGATAGAAAGGCCGAAATCTCTTAATAAGAGAAAATATCTTGATATAGAAAATCTTTTGAGAGATATCGCAAAAAAATCAGGAATGGATCTTGCAAGACTTGATCTTTATCTATGGTATCTTGAAACAGGAAAAGTTTTAAAGTGATCACAGATTCTTTAGCATACCTAGATATGTTCCATCCAGAAGGTACAGCTCTGATCTTTTTTTATCGCAACATCTAAAAACAGGGCTTATAAAATCCTTCTCTTCGGTCTCTTTGTTTACGCACATACCTCCCACAAGTCTGTTAAATGCCGGGATTATTATGATTCTTGGTAATTTTTTTACCTCTCCGAATTTTTTAGCGATCTTTTCCTTATCAAGAACAGTTTTTATCCAAACGGGTTCTGTCCATCTGTAACCGAGCTTGTCTTTGAATTCGATATGAGGATGTATATGAGCCATTATAAGAATCTTTGCTTTCAGAAACTCCTTTTCAGGCCATGTGTGTCCATGAATAAGGTATATGTCATCCAACCCTATACCTTTGGATGAATGGAGTTTTATTTTCTCTGGAAGGATTCTTTTCAGGTCACCATCATGATTACCAGGAATAACTTCAACTTCTGTATATTCTGATAGTTTTTCCAGAAATACAGGTATATCTCTTTCTTCCTGAGAACTTGTTCCGGGTATATTATGTTTTACATCGCCCAGTATGATTATTTTCTTAGCCCTGGTTTTCTCCACCAGATTCTTCACATTTTCGAGTATCTTTCCGGTCTGTGATGGTATGTAGAGACCAGAATCTCTAAACTCGCGTTCTACACCTATGTGAATATCGCCTATTATAAGAATCTTTCCCAGTAACAGGGCAGATGTGTCTTGAACAAAAACGGGGGAAATCATAAAAATAAAAAGAAGACGAGGATTTTAAATCTTATTGGTGGTCAGGGTTCAGACTCACGATCAAGCTTCTAATATCTCTATAAGCTTTTTCCTTGATTTCTCTCCTCTTAAGATTCTCACATAACTTCTTTTTACACCGAAATGTTTTGCGATTATGTCCAAAAGAAGTTTGTTTGCCTTACCTTTTCTTGCTTGTGTACTAAGATAAACCCTTAAATGACCATGCTCTTCTTTGATCTCGTTTCTTTTCGCGTTTGGAACAACCACAACTTCAATATTCATTTTCTCTAACCTTTTATCGTAGCACTGCTCTCTTTATAAATTTTTTTGTTAACAGGTATTCATGAACTCTGAAAAGCCTGTCTATCATAACCGATCAATGAGCAGAAGAGAGTTCTTAGAGCTTTTAGAAAAAGGAACAGCCGCTGTGCTTATATATGGTTTAGTTTATGGGTCATCGAAAGCCCATAAAGATACCAATAAAGATTTACAGGTCAATGATTACGAGATTCTTACCGGACTTAAGAGGGTTCTTATAAAAAATCGTGACTATCATGTGTGGAAAGAGTATGTCAATGATTTTATCAGAAGGTTTAAGGATATTAATGATGATTTGAATTATGAGATAGAAATTCTAAGTGATTATATCTCTGATGATACCGACATAAAGCAGTTCAGAGATCAGATGGATGAGATCTACAATGACATTTCTTTGTGCGATGATGAGATCAGAGACGCAGAAAACCTCTTCAATAAAGATAAAGTAACAAAAACTGAGATACAAAGATATATCATCGCATCAGAACCGTTATATGATAAAGGCTCTCCACTTTTGGAGTCCTATTTCAACTCAATCAGAAGCTATCTCATTGCCAAAACAGAAACACTTATGAGTGTATACGAAGACAGGATAAAATCTCTTAAGAAAGATTCAGACAACGTTCAACTAATTTCCTTTGAACCTGAACTAAGAACAAAGATGGATGATTTAGAATCTGATATAGCCAAAGAGTGGCTTACACGACTTGAATATCTATGGTTCCTGCTCGAGTTTGCTCCCCAGCTTCTTCCCGTTGAGATATACCCTGTAAATTTCTCGATTTTGAACAAATGTCAGAACTCAAATGAAAAAATAGAAACCATGCTCGATATGTTTTTAACATCACAAGATGCTATATTAAAACTCGATTAATCCAGAACTTCCACTTTGTTTCCAAGAGCTGTTCCTGGCAATCCTTTAGGAAATCTTACCCTTAAAACTCCGCGATTTCCATGGATGCTAACTATTTTTCCACGAATCTCTTTATTTCTTGGACTCTTCCAGACAACTTTCTTTCCTATAAATCTCGATGCTGTTTCTTTCGAGTCAACCCCGTCTATCTCCAAGAGAAATTGATTTGACTTCATCGTGTGCCTGCCTCTTCTGTAACTTATTATTCTTGCTTCCATATTCCTTTCTATGAAAGCTTCTATTTAAATATTTGAGTCTTCTTTGTTTACCAGAACATCTTTTATCTTTTTAATATTGTATCCTTTAGCCAGAAGATTGTCTATCTCTTCAACAGTTATCTTGCTATTTTCTAACATATCTATCAGTGTTTCAACATCATATGAGTTAAGGTCATATTTATTAGATATCTTGATAAGAAGATTTTTCGTGTTTCTTAGCAATTTTGACTTAAATATGGTGTTCCAGTTCCTTTTTTCTGTTTCTGTACTAATGCCTATACCATAAAATATCTGAAGATATCTGCTTTCGAACTCTTCCGGCGATATACCATTTAAAGATCTGTTTTCGATACACTCCTTTAACTTCTTTTCTATAACATCTGAGTTATACACGGGATTATTAGGTAGAACACGTTCATTTGAATTATGAATTCTCAACTCGTTGTCATCCATTTCCATAGTTTTTAAATAGTTAATGCCAATCTCTGATATCTTAGGAAGTAAGTTCTTTCTTCTTTCAATATCTTTCTTAAACTTCTCTATATATTCCAAAGGTTTCATCACATCACCTTTATTACCTTTTAAGGGTAAAAATTTTTAAATTTTACTTGAAAGGAAGATTAATCTCTTCATACGAAATATCAAATATGAACACCGCAAAAGATGTTTATGATAAAACAGCAGATATATATGACTACAGGCATCAGAGTCCCACAACAAAAATCATGAGAGAAAGGGAGAAGAAATTCCTTGCACGTGTCAAAGGCCTTGTGCTTGATATCGGTTGCGGAACAGGCTGTCACCTACGTCTTTTCAACGATATAATAGGACTTGATATAAGTCAAGAGATGCTTAAGAAAGCATTGTCTACAGGAAAACCATTAGTTCTTGCTTCAGCTGAGCAAATGCCTTTCAAGGACGAAACGTTTGATACAGTTCTGTGCCTCTTTTCTGTTCTAAATCTATGTGATCACAAAAAGGTTGTTCATGAGATTAACAGAGTCTTGAAAGTCAAAGGAATTGCTGTAGTCTCTGTTGCAAGTGTTTACGATAAAAACTATTCCTACAACGAGAAGAAGAACCTCAAGATAGATGAATATGCAAAAACCAAAAAATTCTTCGTTAACAAACAAAAGATACGTATGAGATTGTTCACGAAAGATGAGTTCATAAATATCTTTCAGGAAAACGGTTTCCGAACAGAATCTTTTGACAGTCTGTTTATCTTACAAAAACCTAAATGGAACACTTTTGAGGGTTTTTCCCTTGTAGAAAGACTGAGATTGTTTTTAGAAAGATTCATGCCAAAGGAATACGGTTGTGTATATTTTGGAATCTTTAAGAAATCTATTCCATCACGATAAGGTATGCCTCTGGGATATGCTTTTCTATGATTTTCGCAGTGTCTGAATCAACTTTAATGTTTTCGAATTCCGCCTTGCGTAAATTTATTGAACTTGCTAAACCTGTAACATTTCTCATATCGCTATCTATAAAGCATGCTCTTTCTATGTTAGTTTTGAAGAAATTGGTATCATTCATATCACAGGATATAAATCTTCCGCCTTTCATGTTGGACGACCAGAAATCAACCCTTTCAAGGTAGCAATGTTTAAAACATGCATGTTTTAGATTTGCTTCTTCAAATTTAGCCTTTATCAAGTCTGCATTTCTAAAATCACTATTCTCCAAATCGGACCTCTCGAAGTTGGCTCTTTTCATCTTACAACCTCTTATACAAGAATCTTTAAGAACAGTTTCTTCGAAATAAGTGTTGTTCGCCGAAGTGTAGAGAAGCGTTGTGTTTTTCATGTTGCTTCCTCTTAGATGCGAGCCATCCAGGATTGATCCTCTGAACTCAGCCGATGTTAGATCACAACATTCCATGTATGCGTTGGAAAGGTCTACGTGATCAAAAACGACATTTCTTGCCTTGGTGAACGGTATATACAGTTCTTGTGCCTTTATTCTAATGAGTTCAGAACCGTTCAATATGATAGGATTTTCATATAAATTCTCATTCTTAAGATATCTTTGCATATCAGAAAAACCCTCGTATGAATGGAAGTCAAAATTCGGCTCTAATTTTATATTTTTAAAATCCCTTTCTCCTTCTAAAACCTTCTTTACAAACTCCTTTCCTGGTATTATAATTTTTCTTTTCATGTGTTATATTAATCTGAGATATATTTAAATATTTTACTACTTTTCAGGTAAAAATTTACAAATTAAGAATATATTTTATAGGAGGATAAACCATTAATATGAAGGTTGTTCTTATAGGACCTCTCTGTAAAGACA
>CAYPCO010000014.1:0-9437 GCA_964409265.1 uncultured archaeon
CAAAGTATAGGTATTCTATAATCTATTACTATGGAGGATAAAACACCCCTGATTGTGTTGGGATGCATATTTCTTTCTAAGAAGAGTTTTTCTGGATCACCTTCTATTATTAAAACAGGTTTCTCAAATGTGTTTGTTAGATTCTCCATCTGTTTGAAAAGCCTCTGATTTATGACAGACTGGAGAAAATCTTGAATGGTTTTCCTCTCAATCCCCACATGTTCAGAAACAACATAATCACCAACATCTAAACATTTTTTGATAACATGTGCATCGTACTCTTTAAGATAATTGACTACCCTGGAAGACATCTCCCTTGAATCAGCAAGTATGGTTATCCTGTCATTTAAAAGAATCTTTTGCACCTTCATACTTAGGCGATATCTGCACCAACTGGTATATCCTTATCAACTGTCAGAAGCGTGACTTCATCGTCTTTGACAGCAGCTAAAAGCATACCCTCAGATGTTATTCCTCTGATATTCACAGGTTGTAGATTGGTCACAACAACTATCTTTTTACCTATCAATTCATCTTCTGTATAGTATGGTCTGAGACCAGCAACTAGCTGTATCTGTTTACCACCGATATCAACGTTAAGGACGTATAATTTATCCGTGTTTGGTACATGCTGAACAGAGAGAATCTCCCCCACTTTCATCTCTACCTTTTTGAAGTCGTCTATCTTTATCATAACTTAAATTCTATCATTCGCATTTATATTTTTATACTCGGTGCTGGAAAATAATTATTATGAAAAAACTCATTTTTTTCATAGCTATTCTTTTAATTCCTGCTAACGTCTTGGCGATATCCGAGCCAACGGTGAGGTTTATCCCGGATAACATATCAGCGAATTCAAGCTTTCTGATGATAGTTGATCCCCATCCAGAAGATTGGGAGTCCGTTGCAGTTCATTGGTCTGTCGGTGGTGAAGCCTATGGCGGATACTATCCAAAGACAGGACTTCTTCCAAGGGTTAACGATAAATGGATATGTTACTTTTCAAGCACAGACCCATCAAGTACGTGTGGACCAACACCTTTTACACAGGCAACAGTTGGCTATACACCTTATGAAATGATAATATACGCTGCTAATCAAAACGATTACGTTGTAAACACAACAGTTCCTGTAGAGGTTGGCAGTATAGTCTTAACAATTCAGATAAATCCCACAGAAAATGGAGCAAGTATCACCGTATGGGCTGATGCCCCTGTTGAAGGAGTTTCCTACACGGTCTACAGGGCAGATACACTTTCAGAAGTTTCCACAGGGCTATTAGAATGGTATCAACCCATTCGGGGCTATACAGGAGATGTAGAACTATCTGACGGTGAATACTATGCTGCCTTTACAGCAAGTTCCTCTTCAGGTCCGGATTTTGGTGGTGGTGTTGTCAAGTTTAATGTAGGAGCTGTTTACGAACCCAGTTATACACAAATAAAAGCAGATAGTGTTTACTGGAACCCTGTTATAGATTTGAGCGTGAGCGATAAAGCATCAACATCGAGATTCTCTATAACCAACACAGGTCCAGACACGCTAACAGATCTTTCTGCAAGAGTTCCAAGCGATCTTTCAAATATAATGAATGTTGTTTTACCAAGCGACAGTCTATCGCCTAACGAGAGCATGCATTACACAATAACCATAAGAAACATCGATTCTGGAATGGATATAAACACCAATATAGAGATACTTTCAGGTTCTGTTGTGATCAAAAAGATACCCGCACATATAAAGGTAACAGTAAAAGGTATAGGTAGAGAAAACTTCTGTTTAGGTAAACAAGATGGAACATACTGTAATGGAGGTGTTTGTTGTGATGAGACGTGTGTTCAAGATGCACAGTGTTGTCCTGGATCAACCCAGAATTGTAGATCCGATGAGACTTGTGAAAACTACATCTGTGTAAAAGCAGCTTCAACTCAATGCTCTGTAGGAAGTTGTTTTCCTGGTGAAAGCGCATTAGACTGTCCAGCAGGAACAACTTATACACAGGAAACATGCACGATTTCTGGGAGTCCTGGCGTCTGTTGTGAAGAAGTAAACCCGTGCGCTGGTAAGAGTGATGGTGATTCATGCCCGAATGGTATATGCTGTGATAACGTTTGTGTCCAAGGCGATTGTTGTGATGATTCCCAATGCAGCTCAGGTGAGCAGTGCGTAAATCACAGATGCACAACTTCCGAAGTACACACGTGCAGCGTTGGTGAGTGTCTTCTCTCATGTGATGAAGGAATGATTCCAACAGGTGAGTCATGTGATCTTTATGGCAGTGAAGATGGTATATGCTGTGTTGCAGGAGGAGATACAGGATGGATCGTGATTCCTATTGTTATTGGTATAGCGGCAGTAGCAGGGTTCTTTATTTACAAGAAATTCGGAAGTAGACTGTTCAAGCGCGGTGAAGAAGAGGGTGAAGAAGAATATTTTGAAGAAGAGGAATTTTACTAAAAATAGTATCTATCTTCTTCAGGTGTACTTGACCTTTTGTATATGTATAGGAAAATAATAACGCCTATTATACCGAGGATTATTAGAACATAGACAAAGATATCGTTTCTGTTTGAAACCTTCTCCTCTTCCACGTGCTCCACAACATGAGTGGTAGTTTTGTTCTCTGTAGTTTTTGTTTCCTTTAATGTTTTTACAGCGTCCTGGAGAGATTCGTATTCTTTGAGACTACCTTCAACACCTGTTTGTTTGTAGGACAGATACCAAACATCTTTGGCTTTGTACACATCACTTACATCTTTTCCGGATCTAACAAGCATGTCCAGACTTCTTGCAGTATCTGTTACCATTTCATTAACAGAGATAAAGGATGTATCGCTTTTTTCTTCATCCGATGATGCAACCGTAAGAGTGATCATACAAAGACCTGTCTTTATTTTTGGTGTCACGTTGAATCTAACAATCTTGCTTTCACCTTTATGAAGAAGGATAAGGTTTTCATCTATACCAATATCGGATTCGCAATCTGAACTAACATCCACCCTTAGGTTTCTTGCTCTGTCATCACCGTTTGTAATAGTTGCTCTATATACCACAGTTCTGAGATCTTTCATGTCTATGTTTTTTGGGAAGAGAGACACCTTAAAGCTTCTTTCTGCTAAGGTTTCATCTGAAACAACAAGCCATGCTTCTGCAGATTTTCTACAGGATTCTAACTCACATCCTGTAACAGACACAAGTGCTGACAATCGATGTTCACCGGTCTTGTTTGAACTCACCGAAACACGCAATTCCCTGTAAGGACTATCCGAACTTATATTCACATCTTCCTCTAGAATGGTATCATCATTGAAATCTACCTTCACATGGAACGTTAGATTAGCATAAGATTGAAGGAGAAGGGTAAAACCTGCTTTTTCTCCTGGTTTTGAAGCTTTCCTTTCATGATCAAAATTTACATCAAAAAGATCGAAATGTGTGTTCAAGGCATCAGATACATCACTTGTCGTGCTGAGTATATCGACATCTCTATAAGGTGATACACATATTCCACCCTTCCATGATCTGTTCATACCTATAGCTGGTGTCAAAACCAGTATAGTGAAATTCGTGCATTCACCTATATTTTTACCAAAAGAAAGGAAACATATAGGAATCTTTGCTGTGTTGTTTTCATCAGTTGCAACAACTTGTTCTGTAAGTTGTGACCAGTTGCTATCGCAAAGAATGGTATGATTCACCTTATCAATAATCGACACGCCTAAATCATCTGGTAAAACAAGATCGATACACTCGACACTATCAGCATTCATGGTAAAATAAAGATTGTCTATAATCCTCACAGCAAAGACATCAGCTATGCAAAGAAACATGAAAGCAAGAATAACAAACACAAGCAACTTCATACTTAATTTTTGTTGTCTCGATATTAAATCTTAATTTATTAAGATGCTGAACAAAAACTTTAATATGGTAGCTAACGAGAAGGTTGTTGAATATATAAAAAATCAACTCATGCTCGGACAACCTATAGAGGAGATAGAAAAAACCCTTCTAAAACAAGGCTGGAGTGAAAATGATATAGAGGAGGCAATTGATGTTGTCATGGAAACAACAGAGCCGAGACCTGTTGTTAAGACAGTTGCTCCTCCTCCACCACCAACACCTCCTGTAAGCCAAGCAAAACCCACCACAGAACAAAAGTCATCTTCACAAAAAGAAGAGAAAAAGGTATCACTAAATTCAGGTAGTGTTGGTTTTGCCTTTTCTGTTGCTACTGGTATATCACTTTTACTTTACAGTCTTTACGAACTTATCCCTGATATAGAAATGTTAACACTCGGGATATCAGATGTATTAGGCACATATTTTCTCAAAGAAATCGCGTTTATACCTTTCGCTACAGGTTTGATTATAACAATCCTGGCGTTTTTGGCATATATGAGATCACTATCCAAGTTAGGATTGGTGATCATTGGCTTGTCGGTCTTTCTCTTCTTAATAGAAGCTCCTGCCCTTATATTTATTCTTGGTATAGTTGCAGGTTTGCTTATTACACTTAAAATTTAATTAAATGTACATCCAAAAATAAAACTATGAGAGTTTTGTTACTTGTCACGGCGTGTTTGCTTTTGTTTTCGGTGGTTGTAGTCTTTGCGCAACAAAAATCATGGCAAGAGTTCATGCCCTGTAAGCCCGGTGATAAGAGACCTTGTGGTTCTAATATAGGTATATGCGAACAAGGCGAGAGACATTGCATAGATGGGAAGTGGAGCGAGGAATGTATAGGTGGAAAGGGACCTCAAGAAGAGATATGCGACAATGGCTTGGATGACGACTGCGATGGAATAGTTGATGAGTGTGTGGATATAACACAATCGTTTGGCATCTTTCTTATCATAGGAGGCGTTATACTTTTTATAATAGGCATTATACTTTCAAGGATTATGTGAATGATACATTTCCATCGCAAGCTTTTCTAGCATATCAAATCCTCTAACTTCTTCTTTAAAAAGGTTCACAACAATTATCTCCATCCTTTTAAACTTCTTTTTTATCTCCTTGATCCTCTCTTCTTGTATCTTTCTCTTTTCTCTACAAAAAGGACAATGTGGATTCTTTGGCAAAACCTGATTAACTATGATATGTTTTACGGGTATGCCATATCCCTTTAGAACCTCTAAAGACCTTTCAGATTCGAGTATACACATGGTTTCTGGTATCATAACTATATTATAACTTGTTCTTTCTTTGTCTTGAAGAACCCTTTTTGCTTTTTGAATCTTTTCTTTCATAACCTCTAGATATTCTAAGTCTATTTTTGATCTTTCTTCCTCTTCACCGAATGGTAGAATGTTTTTTATAGTGTCTATAATTCCAGAGAATTTCATCCTGATCTTTATGACCTTTCCTAACCAAGAATCAAGAACATCTGGAAGTGAGAGGAATCTCAACGTATGTCCTGTTGGTGCAGTATCAAAGACTATGGCATCATACTCCTTTGAATCCATATATTGAAGGAATTTATCAAATGAAGCGATTTCATCTATTCCCGGTGTCATACCAGCTATATCAAATCCTTCGTCAAGACCCAACGGTTTCAAATAATTGATATCCTCTATTTTAGGCATAAGTTTGCCCTTATACTCCTCCACGGCTTTTTTGGGGTCTATCTCCACCGCATAAAGGTTCTTTTTTATTTTTTTCACCTCACCACCTATGGTAACATCAAAACTATCAGAAAGCGAATGTGCAGGGTCTGTTGAAATTATTAAAGTCTTGTTTCTTTTCTTAGCTAGCCAGAGAGCAGTGGCTGCGGATATAGAAGTTTTTCCAACACCACCTTTTCCCGAAAAGAAAAAATATCTAGTCTCCTTCCTCTTAAACATAGAATAATGTTTCTTACGGCTCTATATAAGCTTTAAAAATATAAAGTTTTTGAAACAAAAAATAACAAAAGCATGAAAAAGGTAATTGCATACAAAGACAACGGTATTGGTGGTGAGTTCGCTAAAATTTTTGACGATAAAATTTCTGACTATCTTGTTCATGAGCTTGAGGGGTTCTTAAATTTTATTTCACCCGGTGATGTTTTGTGCACTTGTGAAAGAAATGGTTCTTCAGGATGTGTGATTTTTGAAAAGGATATACCCGCCGGTAAGCTTGTGAGATCGTATCCCCTAAAGCTTGGAGATTCTGGGTGGGAACCTCTGAATCGGTACCCACCGACATATTTCAAAAAAACGATATAAATATCAAATTCCTAATGAGCAATATGATTGATTTTAGAAAGATAGAAGAGAAGTGGAGAAAGAAATGGGAAGAAGCGAAGATTTTTGAGGTTGAACCAGATGATACGAAAGACAAATTCTACATAACTGTTGCTTATCCCTACCCTTCTGGTGGAATGCATGTTGGTCATGTTAGAACATACACAGTTCCAGACACCATAGCAAGATTCAAGAGAATGCAAGGTTATAATGTGCTTTTTCCTATGGCGTGGCATGTAACAGGAACACCTATAATAGGAGCGCTAAAAAGACTTAAAGAAGGAGAGGAGAAACAGTTGCATGTTCTTAAAAATGTTTATCACATGTCCGACGAAGAAATAAGATCCATTCAAACACCGATGGACTATGCGAGATATTTTATAGAAAATCATTACTACACTGCCATGAAATCTCTGGGTTATTCTATAGATTGGAGAAGACAATTTACAACCAACGACCTTCATTACAGGAAGTTTATAGAATGGCAGCATACAATACTTTACAAAAAGGGTTTAGAAAAAAAAGGTAAACATCCAGTAAAATGGTGTGTTAAAGATAAAAATCCTGTTACCACGCACGATCTTTTAGAAGGCGAGGATGCTGATATACTTGAATTTACACTCCTTAAATTTAAGTTCGGTCGAGATTATCTTGTTGCAGCGACTCTGAGACCTGAGACTATTTTCGGGCAGACAAATCTATGGGTTAATCCAGATGTTACATATGTGAGGGTAAGCATTAATAATGAGAAATGGATCATCAGTCGTGAGTGTGCAGAAAAACTTTCCTATCAAGACAAAAAAATAAAAATTCTCAATGAGGTTGTTGGAAGAGATATTATAGGTAAGTACTGTGAAGCACCTGGAATAGAAAAGGAGATAATAATTCTACCAGCTGAATTTTGTGATCCCAACATAGGAACAGGTATTGTCACAAGTGTTCCATCTGATGCTCCATACGATTGGATCGCTCTTCAAGAATTGAAATCAAACAAAGAGTTATGCAAGAAATACGGTCTTGATCCAAAGATCATTGAAAAGATAGAACCGATACCGATAATAAAAACAAATCTTGGTGAGCTCTCTGCTGTGGAGATGTGTAAAAAAATGAATATAAAGAGCATAAAGGAAAGGGATAAGCTCGAAGAGGCAACAAAACTTGTCTATAAATCTGGCTTTCATACAGGAATCATGCTTGATAACTGTGGAAGATACTCTGGAATGAGAGTTGAAAAGGCAAAGGAACTTGTAAGAGAAGATCTCATCAAGCACAAAAAGGCTGATCTTATGTATGATTTTTCAGAACCCGTAAAATGTAGGTGTGGTGGTAAAGTCGTTGTTGCAAAAAAGGAATCCTGGTTTATAGAGTACAAAAACAAGCAATGGAAAAATCTTGCAAGAAAATGTGTTGAAAGAATGAAGATGATACCCGAGGACATAAGAAATGAGTTTTTCAAAACCATAGAATGGCTTGAAGATTGGCCATGTGTAAGAAATTATGGTCTTGGAACACCGTTACCACATGATAATGTTTTTATAATAGAGCCACTTTCTGACTCAACTATATACATGGCATATTACCTCATTTCTCACATCATCAAAAACTATAAACCAGAGCAACTAACACATGAATTTTTTGATTACGTCATGCTTGGTAAGGGCGATTTGAAATCTCTTGAAAAGAAAACAGGTATATCTAAAAAGGATCTTGAAAGAATGAGAAAAAGTGTAAAATACTGGTATCCTCTTGATTGGCGGTGTTCGGCTTTAGAACTCATACAGAATCACCTAACCTTTATGATATTTCATCATACAGCCATATTTCCAGAAAAGATGTGGCCCAAGGGCATAGCAACATGGGGCATGGGTCTTTTAGAAGGAGGTAAAATGTCGAGTTCTAAAGGAAATGTTGTTTTAGCTCTGGATGCTGTTAGAAGTTATGGTGCAGATGTCACAAGATTTTTCCTTTTATCTTCGAGTGAGCCTTGGCAAGACTTTGATTGGAGAGCAACAGAACTTGATGCAACCAAGAATAGACTGGAAAGATTCTGTGAAAAGATTTTGGACCTTTATAATAAAGGCGAAAAAACAGAAATGAGACTTATAGACAGATGGATGTTATCCAAACTTAACGAGGTTATACAGAATACAACACAGGCTTTGGAATCATTTCAGACAAGAAAGGCTTGTCTTGAATGTTTTTTCAAGATGAACAGCCTTATTAAATGGTACGAAAGAAGGGCAGGTAAACCAAACGTTGAGGTTATGAGGAAGGTTTTGCTTGATTGGATAAAACTTCTATCACCATTCATACCTCATATTACAGAAGAACTTTGGGAAGTCCTTGGTAATAAGGGTTTCATATCACTAGAGCCGTGGCCTAAAGTTGATAAGAAGCTCATGAATGAAAGGATCGAGAAGATGGAAGAGCTTATAGAATCAACACTTGAAGATATAAGATCTATTCTTAAAATCCTTAAGAAAAAACCAAAAAAGATCATAATATATGTGAGTCCAATATGGAAGTATGTCGTTTATGAAAGTATATTAAAAAATGTTAAATCTCCTAACGAGGTCATACCGTTTGTGATGAAAAGTCCTGAAGGAAAGAAACATGGTAAAGAGGCTTTGAAATTTGCACAAAATCTTGCAAAGAATCTTGAGAATCTTAAAACAATTCTAACCGAAGAGGAAGAGTATTACGCCCTCATGGATGCCAGGGAATTCTTTGAAAGGGAGTTTGGTTGTGAAGTAGAAGTAATCAAAGCTCATACGATAAGAACAGAAAAGGCACTGAAGGCAGAACCAGGAAAGCCTGGTATAGAGATTCTGGCATAAAAATAAATAATGGGAAGACATAAAATTAAAATATGGGAAAAGGTGTGTTTCTTCTTTCACTTTTTATATCAGGACTTCTTCTTATATGGGTTAATCATTACTACCCTGAAACACCATCACAGATTATAGCAAAATCAGGCATGGATGAAAGTATTGGTGTTGATTTGGCTTCATTTTCTTTTGCCGTGCTTATAGAATATTTTGCCATACTTTTTATAGTCTATATTTTTCTTAGAGGTGTTCTCAAAACCTTTGAAAAGCATTTTTCAAGCAGATAGCTAAAGGCTCTTGTAAGGATGTATACAAGAAATCTCCAAAAAAACGACATTTAACCTTGCCTTTTACATTATTTCAGATTTCTATACAAAAA
>CAYPCO010000015.1:0-9174 GCA_964409265.1 uncultured archaeon
AAACAATTTCCATATGAACTATTTCAAAATTTAATTTATTAAGTTGTTGTGAAACAATTTTTCTAAAAGTTTAAATGTTTTGTGTTTAACTATTAATTATGGACCGGTCATTATTTTTTTTAGTTTTCATGATTTCCATATTTCTGCTTATTTGGAATGTGAGGTCGGCAAGCTTGGAATATTATGGTATAGAAGATACTATTAATGAAGACATGTCTGTTTTAAATGTCATAACACTTAAGTTCAAAACACCTATTACGAGTCTTGATTACAGCCTTAATTTTAAGATATATGATCTTAACGTTACATACGACTTTGATTATGCTGATTGCAGAATTGTTGATCTTGGAAGCAGAAGTGATATATCTTGTGACTTTAAAGGTATGGATTCTAAAAGAAGGATGTTAACTCTAAGTTTTTACACAAAAAGTGGTGTGAAAAAATCAGGTAGAAACTATCAGTTCGTAGCCGATTACGGAATATCTCTTCCGGTTGACAGGGCGTTTATTCTGATTAAACTTCCCTCTAACGGCGTGTTAGCAGAAGATAAGACCACAAGACCATATTATCCTAGAGACGGAAAACTGATGACAGACGGAAAAAGGATAATGGTTTACTGGGAAAGAGAAAACTTAACAAGCGGAGATACTCTTCAGTTCAGTGTGTTGTATACTCTTCCGATCTTCAGCAACTTCATATATAACGTTGTCATAATTACATCTACTTTTATAGTAGTTGTTGTGATGGTGACTTTGACTTTATATCTTAGAGGTAGAACAGAGAGTAGCAAAGAAGAAGTTGTCAAATCTGTTTTAAATCCAGATGAAAAAACCATACTCAATATACTGACAAGCCATGGAGGGAAGGTCAGTCAGAAAGTTATAGTAAGAGAATCTGATTTCTCAAAGGCAAAGGTTTCAAGACTCGTTAAGAGCCTTAAGGAAAGAGGAATAGTTGATATAGAGCCCATATCAGGAAGAGAAAACCGCATCATATTAAAGAAAAACTTTTAACATGTCTTTTCAAATTTTATACGAGCCCGTAGTTCAGTTGGACAGAATAGAACCCTGCGGTTGGTAGAGCAGATAGGTTCAGACCCGGGTTCGAAACGAGCTTTTTCAAGAAAAGGCTCGAACAAAAAGAAGCCGACCACCCCCGAAGCGAAAATCCCGGCGGGCTCATTTAAGAAGCTCTATTTCCTCCTCTTCGAGTTTTAGATCATCAACTTTTTCGTATTCTTTCTTCAATATAATTTTCAAATATGGTAGATAGTCTCTTTTCACAACATTAGATGAACAATGAACAACCTCACCTATTTTTTTGCAAAGTTCCATAATTTTCATTCTTCTCTCCTTGATTGAGGATAGCAGAGTTATTCTATCTGGTGGTTTGTATGGAACAAACCCTCTATGCGCATGTGTATCCCCTTTCACTACTGATATGCCAGCAAGAAGATCAATCATATAGGCTTTGAATCTCCAATTTTGTTGTTTTGTTACAAGATTTCTAAGTATATCTATCTTTGAAAGAAGATCATATGCTTCCGGAACCTTTTCCTTTACAAATTCTTGATAAAGGTTATTCTCGATCCATAGGAATATATCATCAGGATCCATATCGGCACTCTGAATGGCAATCCTACCCGCGTTTATTTTTCTGGATTTGAAAATTACCGGAAGTATTTCAAAGATGTTACTTTCTCTTTCTCTATATCCAAGAACCTCTAGATCTTTAATTGAAATAGATTTTTTACCTAAAGCCACCAATTGAAGGTCATTTATTGCAGACCTTAAATCTCCTTGCGACCATCTTGCAAGATCTTTTAGGGCATTATCCTTCACCATTATACCTTCGGACCTACATATCTCATGTAATCTCTTTTCTATAGAGGCGGAGTGAAGTTTATTGAACTTCACAAGCTTGATATGTGGTCTCAATGGTCTTAGCTTAGGTTCCCAAGGGTCGTTTGCTACAAGTATTACAGGGAAACGTGATGTTTTAATTATTTTGATGATAGCACCTATGGATCCCTTATCAGTTGATGAGATACCATCCACTTCATCTATGAGTATGATTTTACCGGACTTGAACAACGTAAATGTCCTTGAAGAGTCCATAAGAACCTTTTCGATATTAATCGCTGTTCTCTCATCAGAAGCGTTGAGTTGCAAAAGATCAAGATTTTTTTCCTTTGCTATTGCCTCAACAAGAGCTGTTTTTCCAACACCAGGTGGACCATAAAGTAGCAGAGCATTTCCTGGTTTCCAGTTTGAAAGCCAGGAAAGAACATCCTGAACAGCCTTTTGTTGGCCTATAACCTCTGAGATTCTCGACGGCTTATATTTTTCTGTCCACAACTCGTTCATTAGATTTAATGTCTTTTGCTGATTTTTAAAATTTTATTAGCATCCGTGAGAGAATTATTAAATATGAATATTTTACTCCCCCTTATTTTCATACTTATTGGTGCAAAAATAGGTGGTTTCGTCGCTGAAAAGCTCAAACAACCTGCTGTCCTCGGCGAGCTGTTGACAGGTGTTGTGATAGGCCCTGTTCTTGGAATAATAAGCACAGATGAGCTTATATCCGCCATGGGAAAGTTAGGTATAGTTATCTTAATGTTTCTTGCTGGTATGCATATAGATCTGGAAAGATTCAAGAAACTCTTGGAAAGCGGTTCTGTTGTTGCGCTGTGTGGTGTTGCAGTGCCTTTCACGCTTGGAGTGATTCTGGGTCTTTATATGGGTTGGGATCTCTATCAGTCTCTTTTTTTGGGAGGTATCCTGACACCCACATCAGTAAGTATAACAACCAGAACACTTGCTGAGATGAAAAAACTTAGAACCAAGGCAGGAGTTATAATACTTGATGCTGCCGTGGTTGATGATATTCTTGGGATACTTATACTTACAGTCCTTCTTGCAACGGTTAAACCCGGTTTTAACTTTTTCAATTTTATCGTAGTTTTTTTGGAAATAGTTGCCTTCTTTTTCATTGTCATAAAGTTTGGTAAAAAACTTGTTCCTAATTTTTTGAAGTTTGGAAGATATCTCGATTTTAGAGTCAAGGAAGGTCTCTTCTCTCTTGTCCTTGCTCTTATATTCTTCTTTTCTCTTGTGGCCAATAGCATTGGTCTTTCGCTTATAACAGGAGCATTTCTTCTGGGTCTTATAACACCAAGAAACAGACTTGGTAGAGTTGAGCATGAACTATACGCCTTGGGTTATGGTTTTCTTATACCGATATTTTTTGTTTATGCAGGAACATTAATTGATATAAGTGTTATATTGCCTTTTCTTCCATTGATACTTTTGATACTCTTTGTTGCTTTTCTGAGCAAGATTGCTGGTTGTTTTGTGGGATCGCTTCCTTACACTCGTAGTATAAAAGAGTCTTTAATAATAGGTATAGGCATGGTTCCAAGACTTGAGGTTGCAATAGTCATTGCAGAAATAGGAAGAAACAGCGGTTTCATATCAGGAACGAATTTCTCTATTATAACAACGGTTCTTGCCTTGACGGTGTTTATAACACCTCTTTTCCTTAAGGCTCTTATGCGTTGGAAAATACGTTCTTAAATCCTTGTTATCTTCACAAGAGTTTTACCATCAGAAGTACCAAGATTTTCCATAACGATCTTATGCTGACCCATACCAAGTATAAAATTTCCTATAAGGTCTATACCTGTATATGTAAGAATGAGCCTTATCGGATAGAGTGTTCCCAAACCAAAAGCAAAACTTGGCGATATTGCTGCAAGAAATTTTCCACTCTCTATTAAATCTATTTTACTTTCTACAGTTCTCCAATTTCCTTTGCTAAAAACCAAAAAAATTCTGCTATTATCAAGATTTTGATCAATACCTATGCTATGAAATGTTTCGTTGTTTGTTGCATAGACCCTTAACCCATCTCTTGCAACAAGACCATTCAAAGATGTGCCCGAATAAGATAGTATATAGAAGTGTTGAGGAGTTGTATAAACATCTTCACTTATGCTACTTGCCAATCTTTCACCAACACCCGGAACGTAAATTGCATTTTCAACCCCCTGTATATTAAGTTTTACAGAAAGCATCTGAGCATGTACGGACGGTATAAAAACAAGCAGGAATAAAACAAACATAAAACCCTTTCTCATATTAAATAATTGCCTAAGGAAAGTAAAAAACTTTACCATACAAAAACCCTTATATTTATCTCCTCACCAAACTCAGCAGATGTAAGTTTTCTTTCATTCACATAAACATTGCTCTGCCTTGGTGGTTCAGGACCAATTTCAATGAAATAGGTTTTATTTTCTATCTTTATCTTGAAATTGTTTTCTATACCCAGTATATTTTTAATCTCTTCATAATCTCTGGATGACAACTCGCGTATCTTTGACCATGCAGGCACTCTGACCCTTTCCTCTACACCCGGAATGGTTTTATTTTCATCATGTATACTCAAGGATGAATCACACTTTAAAGAGGAACTTGCATTGTAAAATCTTATTTCAAAAACATTCTTTCCTGAAGACACATTAGAAATCCAGTAAAGAAAATCACCCTGAAACATACAAGGAAGAGATGAGTTGTCTAAATAAACCTCTGTCGAATTTTTCATTTCATCTCCCCATATAAACCTTGTATAGAGGATCACATTTTCTTCATCAATATCTGAACTAAGCTCTGCAGGAATGCGATACACATCCACAGAAACACTGTCTATAACCTTTTCTAGAAGCCTCTCAGCAACATCTTGCATTTCGATTGTCTGTTCCTGAAAAAATCCTGATATATAAACATAAGACCATGCAACCAAGATGATAAATATTACTGATGCTATTGCAAAATCAAGTTCCATGTTTATTTTTTCCTTTCTTTGTTAAAAAATGAAAACCATTCCATCTCAACCACAGGGTCCACAAAGATAGAACTGTAAACACCAACGCGTATCTCCACACATAATCATGAACCATCATTGCAACAGAAAATCCGTAATTTCTCTCAACAAGAACTACAAGAATTATCCTCAAAAGGTTTACAAACCACAAGACAGGGAAACCTACCAAAACCCCATAGAATCTTCTTTTCATCCTTATTTTAGGAAAGGCGAACAGGAGAGCAAAAAAGAAAAGCATAGATTTCCATCCTGTGCAGTCGTTATCTATCATAAAATAGAATGTTTCATCACTTCCATTAACGGCTATTCTGAATCCATAGTGTTCAGCATCAAATCCGAGTATTTTTAACAAAAAAACCGTTTCCGTGGTCACAGCTTGTTTCATGAATGCAAGATCTATGTTTAAGAATATTATAAGATACAAAGGAGCGGAAAGAATCATAAGTCTAATAAGAAACATCAGAGTCTCTTTTAAGATTTCGTTATCTATTCGAATTTTCAATAATCTTTGCTTTTTCATTATAATCCTTTATCGCGGAACTTATGCTCTTTTTATAGAGGATAACATATCTTTCCACATAGCTTATTACATCTTTTTCATGTATGCCTTGTTTCCTTAGTCTGATTTTTATCTTATCGACAACAGGTCTTATCTGTTTCCATGCATATATTGCTGCAACAAGTGCGTCTTTTTCATGGGAATTAGACCAAACTCTACCATGAATTTTCATGTACTCTTTTGCCATATGGAACTTCTCTTTTCTTGTCAAGCTGTTTTTAGGATATACAAGTTTTGCAAAAAATCCAGCAGCAATCTTTTCTATGGTTCTCGGAACAGGATTTCTATCCGTAACAATTATTACAGGATTTCCTATCTTAGAGATAGCGTTTGTTATATCTGCTCTTGAGAGATTTTTACCACTCGTTATGTATATCAAATTACCATCGAGATCAAAAACAGCAATACCAGTTGTTGTTCCAGGATCAATTCCAACTATTACCGGTTTTTCCAGTTTATCACCTTTTTAGTTTTAATAAGCAGGAGAGTTAATAAATTAATATGGTTAATTATCCAGAATCCGTTCTCACCAGAAATAAAAAAGGTGAACTTGAGGTTAGAAACCTTCTTAGCAAAGGAAGATTTGTTAAATACAACTATCTTAATCCCGAGACGGGTGAGGTTGTAGAGAAAGGAAAAATGAGTATAATTCTTAGAGATGATAAAGGTCAGGAAGAGCATTATTTCCTTATACCGTTAAAGGATGGAAGATATTTAGCTCTTGAGAGTAAAGACGAGAAAAAAGATAGAAAATTCTGGGATGGTAAAAAAGCAGTTGATTTTTGATGAAGTCACGCAGATCAAAGATTTACATAAAACTTTTTGCATCCTCTGAGATTTGCTTACTTCTCATGTAAAATTCTACTGCCGCCTTTTCTAGAGGAAGTCCTTTTTCAGAAATCTTTGATGATCTTTGCCTGACCTTAACAAACATAGGATAATTTACAGCCTCTCCTACTATCAATGCCGTTCCAACCCTCATGGTTGATATCTGTTTCAATACACTTTTGTTTAACCCTTCAGAAGATTTGCCTATATGTTCGATATCATAAGGATTTGTAACCCTTAATATTATGTGTGTGTTACATTGTGAAAGTGCTGTTGTGGATAACTGAACAGGCCTTTGAGATATAAGACACAAAGACGCATGAAATTTTCTTCCTTCTCTCGCCAAAGTTTGAATTATGCCTTTAGATACAGCATGTTCCTTTTTGGTTTTTTCAGGTGCGAACTGATGAGCTTCTTCGACCACCAAAAGAAATGGTGGTATTATACCTTTTCTTCTTGCAGTAAACAGCTTCTTTGCTATATAAGCAACAGCGGTTTGTTTTTTATGTAGAGAAGTGGTTTCAGAAAGGTCTATTACGGAAAGAAAGCCCTGTCTTGCGAGTTCATCCACGGGAGGATAGTCCTTTATTCCAAAAAGACTCGTCATTTTCATTTCTTCAAGAACAGAGAGAAGTATATCCTTAGTTGATGATTTGACATCGTCACTCTCTTCTATAAATCTTATAAGGTCTTCTATGCTGTAGTTGTTTCCGAGTTTATTCATAACTTTTGAAAGCTCTCTTATCTGAACATAGCTGAGTTTAGGGAAGAATTCGTGAATAGTTCTTGCACTAAGATTAGATATACCTATCTTTATCTCTGATAAAGGAAAAACCCTCGTTCTATTAGAATATTTACTATCGTCAGCAAAAGATACGTATTCTCCATGGGTATCCAAAACGATAACTGCTATTTGACCATCTTCTGGTTTTCTATCAAGAAGCTCCTCTATAATAACCGACGTTAAATAAGATTTTCCAGCACCACTTATTGCAAGAATTGCTAGATGTTTCTGAAGAAGTCTTGTTGGGTTCAGGCAAACTTTAAGGTCTTCATGGTAAAGAAGATTCCCTATATGAATACCGTTCTTATCCAACCCAAAGAAGTTTGAAAGAATATTCAGATCAGGTTCTTTTACCTTAGTTCCCGGTGAAGGTGGTATGAGAGAGTCCTGAAAACCGTTATGAGAATATACACCTAAAACATCCACAGAGGCAATTAGATACTCCCAGTTATCTACAGGAAATATCTCACTCAAAGGTCTTCCTGCACTTTCATACTCCTTTACAGCTTCTGGTCTCATGAAATATCTATTCGTCCTATATATGTCACTGATTCTTCCTATTAATTCACCTTCCTGTGTTCTGACCTGAACAAATTGACCTCGCTTTACTACAGAGTTAGAATTAATAACGAAAGAAAATCTTCTTGTTGTCGGACCGTCCTGAGTCGATATAACAGTTCCATACTCTTGCATGGAAATAATTAAGAAATAAAGTTTAATATTTTTGTCTTAGGCCCAGAACCATTTCAACAATATTCACATGCTCGTCAGGTTTTTTGTAGATCAATGACCTATAATCAAGATCAGAGATAGTTATGAGTTGTTCAATTTTTCTTTACTATGAAATTCAACTATTAAAAACCCTTGTATTTATTTTTCTTCGTTTGTATATGCTCTTTTTTCCCAGCTATCAATAACAGCCTTTATGTAGTTACCCAAGGAGGATATGTCTTCAAGTCCTTGATCTCTACAGTCCAGAACAAGGCTATTGAAACTCTCATGATACTCTAAAAAAGGGTCATCGAAACTTTCATCAAAATCTCCATTACTTTTTCTCCCAATCTCTATGGTATATGTCCAGTTTTTCGTAATTACGGTTATTCCAGTTATTTTGCACTTCTCCACTAAAACACCTTAAAAATATTTTTCCCGGTTAACAAATTTAAATCTTTCTAAGAACGAAGATGTGTGGATATAAACCACCGCTTTCGACCACCCTTTCGTGAATCACCACATATTTCCTTGTCTTAAAAACAAGATTTCTGAATGAGCTTGCCCTTAAGGTTATAATAACTATCTTTCCATCTTTGTTGAGGACCTTGCTTGCGGATTCTAAAAATTTCGTATATAATGATTTGAGATTTTCCCATTTACTCATTCTCACACCATATGGCGGGTTGGTTACTATTCTATCAATATTTTTGCAGTATTTTTCAAGTTCTCTCGCATCCATTTTTCTAAACTCTATAAGTTTATCAACATCTGCCATGACTGCGTTTTCTTGTGCCCCATTTAGAAACATGTCGTTGATATCTCCTGCGATTATTTTTATATTTTTTCCGTACACGCAAGCTGCTTCTATCGGTATGGTTCCACCACCACACATGGGATCGAGAAGTGTATGATTTTTCTTTATATCAGCAAGCATAAGCATTGCATACGCCAGTGGTGTCTTTATAGCTGCCGGATGATTGAAAATCCTTTCGAATCTTTTATGAAGACTTTCTTTGGTCAAGACAACACCCACGAAACACTTATCTCCAATAACCTCAACGACAACATTCGCGTCAAAATTCTTTAGATCAACCACCTTTCCATATTTATCTACTAATGCTTGACCAGCAAATTTTTGAATATCCATAGAAGTAAATCCATGTTCACCTATTCTATTTCCTGTCACCCTGAAGGTTTCAGCTTTCTCCATCTCTGCAATTTCAAGTCCGATGAGTTTTTTATATATATCATCGAGTCCTTCTTTTGTTGTTCTTACATTAAAAAGCGACACGTATCTAATCACATGGTGTATCGATCTCAGTTCAAAAAGTTTGTTTTTATTTTTGGTTTCTACCAAAATCCTGCCTTGAAGATTCATAAACCTTTTACACTTGCCTTTAAT
>CAYPCO010000016.1:0-9137 GCA_964409265.1 uncultured archaeon
CTTGACTCCACCAAAGATCCTTTAACACAGGTTAATTTGACTATCCTCGGAAATCTCGATGCAAGAAAGATTCCATTCCTAATAGTTGCGAATAAAGTTGATCTTAAATCGTCCAAGGCAAGTAGAATAAGGGCAGCATTTCCTAACTATGAGGTAATAGGTATCAGTGCAAAAACGGGATTTAATATAGAAGAACTTTATGATGCGATTCTGAAGAAGTTGTGAAACCATGGATCTAAAAATAAAATTCGTTCCATACGAGAAGTTTAAGAAAAAAGGGTTCAGACCCATCCTAAGAGATCTTAAGGAAAAAACCATAATTCTGATAGACGCCAAGCTCGATCCAGAAGAAGAAGCAAAGCTTATTGCAGAGATCATGAAGAGAGTTTCTGATGATTTCTCGGGCATAGAACTCAGCTCGATAGATCTTGAAAGTATAGAGAAAAATCCAAGTTTCTTTGATAAATTTAAAAACAACCTAATAGAAATGATCACAGGGAAGAAAAGAGGAGTTACCATAATAGGTTCTGCCAAGATAATAAGGAGAATACAAAAAGAGCCCGAAGATCTTCTTGTATACATGTGATACCATGCCAAATAAATGCACGGTCTGCGGAAAGGTTCATCCAGATGATGCACCATATCTAATGAAGGGCTGTGACGTTTGTGGTAACAAATTCTTTTTCTATGTCAGAGAGGACATGCTAAAGCAAGCAGAAAAGGACATAAAGAAGCTCACAAAAAAAGAGATAAAGGAAATAGAACATGACATAAGACAGATAATTGCAGATAAGGTTGAAAAATCAGAAGCTGAAGAAACTGTTATTCTTGACATAGAAGCTATAAGAGTTATAAAACCGGGAAAATATCACATAGACGTCACAAGCCTTTTCACACAAAGACCTATCGTTATAAGAATAGGTCCTGGCAAGTATGAGATAGATCTAACAACGATCATGAAGAAAAGGAAGGATTAGACCTTCTTCTGTAACTTGAAACAAGAGAGTATACCACAGCTCCTGCTATTATTAGAACAATCCATGTGAAGGTTGTCCCTACACCTGATGTAATCCATCCCCCGTAGAATCCTGCCCAGGCTATAGCTAAGTGGAGTAGAGTCTTGCCTAAAAAGGTTGCAAGAAAAAATCTTTTGATGTCGTATCTAATAAACCCACAGAGAAGACCTACAATATCATCGGGAAGAGGAGTTGCTGCAAAAAGAACAAGCACAGGAAACATTCCATGTCTCTCTACCCATTTTTTAATTTTCAAAAGATCCTTTTTGTATCTTTTCTCAGTAAGTTTTGACCCTCCTCTACCAAGCACATATCCTGTAAACTCTCCTATAGCTGAACCGAGACCTGCCAAAAAACCGACCAGCCACGGGTTCAGAACAAAACCAGCAGCAAACACAAAAGCAAACGTTGGTAAAGGCAAGATTATGGTAGCATTTCCTATAATGCTTATAATAAACACACCGATATAACCCCATTCATATAAGAATTGATTTGCTATTTGTGTAAATATATTACCGAGCAAAGAAATATCAAACATAATTAAATATTTCTTGACTCTATATAAGAAATCATGACTGTAATAACAAAAACCATAAGAGTTGAATCCAGACCAGAGCTTGACATGATAGACATAACTAGAGAGGTTCAAAAAGCTGTTTCTGAATCAGGTATAAAGAGCGGCATAGTTTCTATTTTTGTTCCTGGATCAACAGCATCGGTTTCAACTATAGAATACGAACCGAATCTCGTCGAAGATTTTGAAAACATAATCGAAAGGGTAGTTCCTTCTGACATAGTTTACAAACACAAGGAAACATGGGGAGATGACAACGGTAAGTCACATATAAGAGCAACTATAATAGGACCTGAACTTACTGTTCCTTTCAAAGATGGAAAGCTTTTGCTTGGAACATGGCAACAAATTGTTCTTATAGATTTTGACGTTCCTGCAAGAACAAGAGAAATAATTCTCCAGATAATAGGAGATTAGTCATCTCTTATACCCTCTGCAACTATCTTGAACACAGCCTCACCTTCTGGATAGCATGGTGAGTCTATAAGCTTTGCGATTCTTTTTTCACCTTTACTTTTTCTTAAGTAAAGTCTGTAAGTTGCTTGATGACCAAGGATATGACCTCCTATGGGAGCTGTGGGATCTCCAAATAAAACATCAGGTCTTGACATCACCTGATTTGTCACATAAACTGCAAGATTATAAACATCTGCAAGCCTTTGTAATGTGTGCAAGTGTCTATTAAGCTTCTGTTGCCTTTCTGCAAGTGACCCTCTGCCTGTATATTCGCTCCTGAACGAAGATGTCAATGAATCAACGATAACTATCCTAACATTTTCTCTTTTTATTATATCTTCTGCCTTCTCCACGAGAAGAATCTGATGATCAGAATTGTATGCTCGGGCAACGAATATGTTTTCCAGCGTTTTTGTTGGATCTAAGCCAAGACTCTTCGCCATTTCCATTATTCTTTCTGGCCTAAAGGTTTGCTCTGTATCTATAAAGACAGCCTTGCCTTCAAGTCCGCCTTTCTCCTTCGGCAGCTGGACATTAACAGCAAGCTGATGAGCAAGCTGAGATTTTCCAGAACCAAATGCACCGTGTGCCTCGAGAATAGCCTGGGTTTCAACTCCTCCACCAAGAAGTTCATCAAGCATCTTAGAGCCAGTTGTTATCCTACCTACTTGCTCTCTTCTTTTCAGGACAACAGTGGCGGGCTCAAAACCCATCTTAAGCTTATCTCTTGCAGCGTTTATTATCTTGGCGGCTGTTTCTTCACCAATTCCAACATCAACAGCAAGAACACTTGGTGCTGCAGCAGCAATAGCCATTAAATTATCATAACCAGCATCTTTAAGCTTTTCTAAGGTTTTTTCTCCAACACCCGGAAGCTTTTCTATCTCACTCATACAATCCAATTATTGTATTTGAACAATTTAAATACTACTTCTCAAAGCAGATATTAACTCTTCACACTCCTTTTTAATATCAACATCCGATATATCGTTAACTACAAGTTCCATCCTTTCTGTGAGTTCATTTTTCTTAACTCTACCTCTTATTATATAATCCTTTCCGTAACCGTCAAAAACATCGTAAACGCTAAGAACATCAACATTCTTTTTTGCTATCTCTCTTAGTTCATCGATCGTTTTACCAAAAAGCTTTTCAGCCATCTCTCTAAAGAATACAGCCCTTATGTTTCCAAAACCATCATCTATAACACCCGAAATAACAGCTTCATATTTTGGTTCGACCACACCATGTTCTGAACAAATCCATTTGTCATTATCTTTGGTTAGTCTTGCTCCACATTCGGGACAAACTTCAAAAAAAGGATTCTTTTTAAATAATTGAACCACACATGCTCTCGTTTCCACATAATCACCTTCCTTGAAGTCGCTTATAGGTTTTCTTTTCACTACAGTTAATTTTCTATCAAGTTCGCTGGTTGGAGGGATGTCTCCAACATCGTCTATTTTTTCAAGTTTACCTCTACCAACCCTGAGTTCAAGTTCGCCACGATTGTCCACTCTAACATAACCACGAGTTATTTTTATAACATCCCCTGGCTTTATGTCCTTTGCAAGATCTATTTCTTCATTCCATAAGGTCAATCTCACAAACCCAGTCTCATCGCCAAGATAAACATTAACAACCTTACCTTTTTTTCCATTCTTTTCAAACTCTCTCGGTTCTGCAACATCAATAACTCTTGCAACAAGCTCAACAGACCTGAGACCATCTATAAGATTTCTTATTTTCAATCTTCTCTCTGTTTCCTTCAAAAGTGTTATGCCAAATTCTCTGGCAATGATGTATGCAGCACCCTCTTTAGAAACAAGACCTGAGAGTTCATCCTGTTTCTCCTCGATTAACCTCTCAACCTCATCTCTGCTTATTTTTGCATGTTCGCATATCTTTTCTATAATTTCATCAAGTGAAAGCATAGTTTATTTTTGAGGAAATGTTTAATAAGCTTTCAACCTTTCAAATAAATTTAAAACAGATTCAATATTATATAGGCCGGTGTAGCTCAGCGGTTATTTAAAACCGTAAAGAGCGCTAGACTCATAAAGATGGCTTTATGAGATTTGAGCTTATGCTATGATAGAATCGTGAAATCTAGAGGTCGCGGGTTCGAATCCCGCCACCGGCATCAATATATTTACAACTTATAAATTCTTCAGTTGTGAGCATGCAGGTACTAGCTACACGTTCGTATAAAATTCTCCATACCGGACCATTTTCATCAAAAATGCTTTAATACACAGCACTTAATTATAAACTATGATAAGACTTGTCTGGAATGAAAAAGGTGTATGGGCCGAAGATGATGAGAGTATAAAGAAACTGGAAAAGAATTTTTTCGGTGAGAAAGTAGGCAAAAAGATAAAACTCTATCCAGAGGAAGTTCTTTATGCCTTGAATTTTCTCAACGCCGTTTGTACACACAACGGCAGAAAAGTAGGATTCAATGAAATAGCTTCTTTCTTTTCTCAAAAGAATCCAAGAATTCTTATAACCTACAATGCATATCGTGATTGGAGAGATCGTGGGCTTGTTATAAGGAAGATAGACAAATCGATAAAAACAAAACATAGTAGTGCAAGTCTCCATAAAAAATACCCATCAAAACCACTAGAGTTTAAAAAACTAGATATTGAAGCTGTGTGGTATCCTGAATCTATGTTTTCGATTGTAGAGGATGAATCCGTTGGACTCGATCTCTTTAACAACTATTGGTTCGGTCAATACGGTGTTTATAGGCAGGAAAGAGGAACTCTGCTTAAACTTAATTTTTTGGAGACCATATTCCTTGCCAAATATTTTAATCTAAAGGTTAAAGATTCTGTAACAAATGAAATGCTCACATACAAGGATATAATGGATGTTGTCATTGAGAAAAGAGAATGGACAAAACAACTTTACGAAGTCTACGAAGACTGGAGACTTGCAGGCTATATTGTTAAGACGGGTTTCAAATTCGGTTCACATTTCAGGATATATTTTCCAGGAGCATCTCCAACTTTATCACCGAAAAAGACGGGTGAAAAAAGGAAATGGATACATTCCAAACATGTTCTTCACGTCTTTCCAAAGGAACAGAAACTTCTCATCTCTGAATGGGCAAGGGCTGTAAGGGTTGCCCACTCGGTCAAAAAGACATTTCTCTTATCCATACCAAAACTAGCAAAAAAGGACATTATAGATTACCCACTTGAATTTGTTTCCTACAGAAGAAAGAAAAAAGGCAAGAACTGGGTTAGAGAGAACCCACAAGAAGATAAACCCAGATATCTTCTTGTTCCGTTCTCTGAGGATGAGCATATAGGTGGTGTTGAATTAGCATCACTTCTTAAAAAAGCAGAGGAAATGAATCTAAGACTTATACTGTCAATTACAGACAGAGAAACAGCAATTACCTATTATGTCCTTAATAAAATAGTTCTTCCAGATTCGAGAAACGAGTATTACGAGATAGAATGGATGAAACCTTAAACTCCTATCAAAAACATTAACACAAGATAGAAGATTAAACATCCTGCTGTCAAGAACGGCATTGCGGGATAGTATTTTCCCTTTTTCGCCAAAACAAAAAAACTTAAAAGCAAGAAAGATAAACCTACAGGTATAATGAGAGCATAAGTAAAGGCTGTAAGTTTATCAAAACCTATAGTTATCATTCTTTCCAGAACGGTCCCTGTAAACAAAAGAGGAAACACAACATCACCACCACCAAGGATAGCTGATGTTGTTCTCCCTTTCTTACATGTATAGTCTAGGTTTTTGCCTGTGATATCTACTGAAGATTTGTAAGGAACAAAAAAACCTGCAAACATACCAGTCTCAGTTAGTGCCTTGGCAATCTTTACCATGTGTCTGCTTCTGTAAACAGCAAACGCGTCATAGGCCGATATTAAAAGGAGAAGAATAGCTGCCCATTCAACGGTTAGCATAGGGACAAGCATAACAGCAAGACCTGAATACATCAGAATTTCAGAAAGATTGTGTACGAATATGTTCGGTTTTTTTATTTTCCATACAGCAATAATGAACGCAAGTAGTAATGATGTTACAGGCATAAGTAAAACACCAAGAGCAATGTACATACTCATAAAGGACGCTATGAAGAACAGTGCCTTCCAGAAAATGAATCTTCTAAGCTTTATGATTATGAGAATGGCCGCTGTGCCGAATCCTAAGGAAGCCAAGATAAGAAATATTGTCTCATGACCACTCATCTCCGGTCTCGGACCCATAACGGTTTCTTCATGAACAGGTATATACTCTCCTGATTCTGTAACCTCTACAACGAAGTTGTTCATAAGCAGCCATAAACCAACAACGTGAGCAAGTAGAAAAAGCAGTATTATAAGAATTGTAATTTTGAAGTCATGTTTCATAAAAATCTTTTGTTCAAGATCAATTAAATAGTTCAATGCATATAAATCCCACGAGTAAAATAAAAACTTATATGCTTACCAAGGATTCTTTGAGAAAGGAATTTGCAAGGGATTGGAAAAAACACTATCAGGTCGAACTCTTCAAAGAAAAAGGCTTTGTGAGGAAAACCTGTCCAAAGTGCGGAAAAAACTTCTGGACACTTGATCAGGACAGGGAGTTGTGTGGTTCTCCTCCTTGTGAAAATTACAGTTTCATAGGAAATCCTATAACCAAAGAGAAGTGGGATTATATAGAGACTTGGAAACGGTTTGAGAAGTTCTTCAAGAAAAACGGTCATACGTCGATACCCAGATATCCTGTGATAGACAGATGGAGACCTGATTTGTATTTCACTATAGCATCCATACAGAACTTTCAAAGAATAGATGAAGGGAATATGGTATTCGAATATCCGGCGAATCCTCTCATTGTTCCTCAGGTATGTTTGAGATTCAATGATATACCTAATGTTGGTGTCACAGGAAGACATCATACGTCGTTCATCATGCCTGGTCAGCACGCCTTTGGATATCCTAAAGAAGGCTATTTTAAGGATAGATGTCTTGAGCTCAACTTCGGTTTTCTTAATGGTGTTATGAAGATTCCAGAAGAAGAATTAACCTATGTTGAAGACATATGGGCCATGCCTGATTTTTCTGCGTTTGGTCCCTGTATAGAAACCTTTTCAAGGGGTCTCGAACTTGTTAATCACGTCTTTATGCAGTTCAGAAAAAACAACTCAGGATACACAACACTTGATATCCTTGTTAACGATACAGGATGGGGTCATGAAAGACTTGTTTGGTTCAGTAATGGAACACCAACAGGATACGATGCAGTTTTTGGTCCTGTTATCGAATGGATGAAAAAACAGGCTGGTATTAAGGAAAGCGATGTTTTCAATAGGTATGCCGTATTTGCCGGAAGTCTGGACTTCGAGGATGTCAAGGATATAAAGAATGCAAAGGAGATTATAGCAAAGAAAATAGGTATCGAAATAAAAGACCTTGAGATGATCATAGAACCTCTGCAGGCCCTTTACGCAATAGCCGATCATACAAAGACTTTGCTTTTTGCCATAACGGACGGCGGTATACCATCAAATGTTGGTGGTGGTTACAATCTAAGAGTTATTCTAAGAAGGGCAGCGTCTTTTTTGGACGAGTATGATTTCAACTTTGAGCTGGAAAAGATAGCCGAGCTTCATGCAAGGCATCTCAAACCCATGTTTCCAGAGCTGCGTGAAGGTTTAGAACCATTCAAAAAGATAATCGATGTTGAGATCAAGAGATACAGACAAACACTTGAAAGGGCAGGAATCCTTGTTAAGCGAATCCTTGAAAGAGGTGATATAACTACAGACACGCTAATAAAACTTTATACATCCAATGGGATAACACCAGAACTTGTTGAAAAAATCGCAAAAGAACAGAACAAGGAAATAACTATACCCGAGGAATTTTATACAAAACTTACTGAAGAGCACATGAGTGGTAAGAAATCTGAAGATGAGGAAGAACTTAAGATAGATATTCAGGGATTAAAACCAACAAAGCTTCTCTACTATCAGGAACCATACAAGATTCTTTTCAATGCGAAGGTTATCAAAAGGATTGGTGACTGGGTGGTTCTTGATAGAACATGTTTCTATCCTGAGGGCGGTGGTCAACCCTCTGATACAGGTGTGTTAAGAACAGGTGGTAAGGAGTATCCCGTAAAAGATGTGAAAAAAATCAAAGATGTAGTCCTTCATAAAGTTGATGGTGTCCAGGAAGGTCAGGAAGTGGAAGGTGAGATAGATTGGGAGAGAAGATATCAACACATGAAAATGCATACAGCGACTCATATTATTGCTGGTTCTGCAAGACATATCTTAGGAAAGCATATATGGCAGGCTGGTGCTCAGAAAGGTTTTGACAGATCTAGGATAGATCTAACCCATTATCAAAAATTCACTAGTGACGAACTTAAAAAGATAGAGGAGATGGCAAATGAGATTGTGAAAAAGAATCTCGAGGTTGATTCCAGATTCATGGCAAGAGGTGAAGCAGAGTCTAAATACGGTTTTATTCTGTATCAGGGCGGTGCATCACCAGGGAAAACCGTAAGGGTTGTGAAGATCGATGATGTTGATGTCGAGGCCTGTGGTGGAACACATGTTGCAAAAACAGGAGAAATAGAAATTATAAAGATCATAAGGACAGAAAGGATACAGGATGGTATCAACAGGATTGAATTTACATGTGGCAAGTCAGCTTTTGAATATCTTAAAAATCAGGAGGAGCTTATCAAACATATCTATGAAAAGTTTAAAAAACACGGTATCGAGATTGTTTTAACAAAGGATATTTTGGAATCAGCGTCTGAACAACTTTCAGAAGCTGCTGTGGTTTTTTCAGTAGAACCAAAACTACTACCAAAAACCCTCGAAAGGTTCTTAAATGAGATATCCCAACAAGAGGAGGAAATTAATAACGTAAGAAAAAAACTTGGTTTAGAGGTTAAGGAATGGAGGATAGATTCTGATAAGGATCTCAAAGGAGTATGTGAAAATATATTCAATCTCTGGAAACTACAGAGAAAGGAGCTTGAGAATCTCAGAAAAATGATAGCTAAAGAAGAAGCCAAAAAACTTTTAAACAAGATAAGAGACAATCGTG
>CAYPCO010000017.1:0-9013 GCA_964409265.1 uncultured archaeon
TTACACAAACCTTGATACAGGACTTTCGGGATTCAGAAGTTCTGGAACATTGACAGGAACGGTCAGTTAAACCCAAACTTTTTATTTTTTCTGAAGACAAGGCTATTTAAATCTATCCATAACAACCTTTTCATATGTCAATACCAGAAAAGTTGAGAAACGAGCTTATAAATCAACATTATAAGATAGTTGGCAATCACTCACTTGTTAAGCTCTGCAGCTGGCTGAAAAGGTCATTAAAAGACCAGGGTTTTTGTTACAAACAGAAATTCTATGGTATAGAGTCTCATAGATGTCTTCAGATGACACCCTGGATGGAATGTTCGAACAGGTGTATCTATTGTTGGAGAATCATCGAAAGAATGAACATAGAACCTGAGGATATAGATGAACCTGAAACAATCATAGAAGGATGTATCCAAGCTCAAAGGTTGCTTCTTTCTGGTTTCAAAGGATTTGAAGGAACCAATCTCAAAAAATGGGAAGAGGCGAATCATCCTAGGCATGCTGCCATATCTTTAGTAGGAGAACCAACCATGTATCCTAAGATATCCGAACTCATCCATGCTTTTCATAAAAGAGGGTTCACAACATTTTTGGTCACAAACGGTATGTTTCCTGAAAGACTTGAGAACCTGGAATCACCAACTAATCTCTATATCTCGCTTGATGCTCCCGATAAAGAAACATACAAAAAATTAGATCGTCCTCTTCTGAAAGATTATTGGGAAAGGTTATTGAGAAGCCTCGAGATAGCAAAAACCATTCAAACAAGGAAGGTCGCAAGACTCACTATGGTTAAAAACTGGAATATGCACAGTCCGGAAAATTATGCAAAACTTATAGAGATTATGAATCCGGACTTTATAGAAGTTAAAGCTTACATGTGGGTTGGTGAGTCCAGAAAACGTCTCCCTTTCGAGGCGATGCCCTCTCATCATGAAATAAAAACCTTTGCAGAAAGGCTTGTGTTAGAAACAGGATATGTCTTAAAGGATGAACAGGAAGAGAGCAGAGTTGTTCTACTTTCTCGTTAGTTACTACAACTTTACGAGATTTTTTCCTTTCTCTTGAGGTATAATCCTTACTTTAGCGCCGCCGAAGGTATGTTTGAATTCTCTCCCCTCATAATATTCGTGAAGAAATACAGCCAAAGCCGCAACCTCGGAATGTGGCTGGTTTGTTACAGAGATATTCATATCAGAAAGTTTGTAGACTTCATACGGAACCTTCTCACCACCAATGATAATCATGATGTCCTTGAGCTTTCTTATATCCTTTATTCTTTCGGTTAAAGGAATACCATACATAGTGAGATGTATCTTCTTTCCAGAAAAAGACATCAAAACCTTTTTCCAATTTTTTACATATTCAATTGCAAAATTACCACCCCATTTTTTAACAACCTTTTTAACAGATTCTTCAAGCTCAAGATCTCTTTCACCTGAGTAAAGAATCTTGTCCGCTCCAAATGCCCTTGCAACCAGCGCACAATGTGTAGATATTCTCTTGTCCCTGATTGTCCTGTGACCCAATCTTAAAACCAATATCATAACTAACACGTTGTATGAAAAACACCTATAACTTTTTTCCCTTGGGATAAAAAAGCATTGAAAATATCCTTGGCTTTGTCTGATGTATCATAAAAGATCCTCACCCCGAGCTCTGTTGCGGCCTCTTTGACCCTCTCAGGAATCTTGACACAACCTGAAATCCCCGTCCCTACAACGATAATTTCGGGTCCTTTCTCCTTCAATTTAAGGAACTCATCCATATCAAAAAGATGTGATTTTTCCCTGTAATCTATCTTTCCATCCCAGAAGATAACGACGTCGGAATAGTATATCTTATCATCAATCTTTATCTCACCAAAGCTTATAGATTCTATCTTAACCATTGTTTTATTTTTAGAATCAAAGAAATAATAAAACATGGATACAAGGATTATGCTCTATTTTTTGATATTTCTCATAGTCATGTTGATTGTTGTCATTGTGTTTGGCAGAGGTCTACAAAACATAGCAATTCACACACAAGAGCGAAGTGTTTGTATTCATGAAGGGATGACCTCATGCAGGCTTAAAGGTATCTTGCCAGATGATTGGAATCTTAAAACAAAATCAGGAAGAAGCTGTGCAGAAATATGCAAGGACATCCTTAAACACGGAAACGGAACATCCTGCGAAGATTATGGATGGTAGTCGAATGTTTTTAAATGTGAAAAACCAATAATTTTTTATGAAAGCCCTTTCAACAACCATCCTTATAGTCATATCAGCTGTCGTAATCCTTATCGCCGCTCTGATCGTTCTGACGATATTTGGCGGTGGTATGCAGAATGTAGTTACATTAACCCAAGCAAAGAAT
Source organism: uncultured archaeon (assembly GCA_964409265.1). Lineage (GTDB taxonomy): Archaea > Aenigmatarchaeota > Aenigmatarchaeia > QMZP01 > QMZP01 > CAYPCO01. The sequence goes on from CAYPCO010000017.1 coordinate 2,368, forward strand.
TTGTGTCTCGCTTCTGCTCAGTCTTCATGCACAGCAACGGGAAATTTACCAGCAACATGGTATATTCCAACCATGAATGTTCAGGACGACCAAGGCAGAATCACACAAAAGTCATGTCACGACATAGAAGGTCTTGAAAACTGTGTATGCGATAAAGACACAAGACAGCTTAACTGTGACTAACGCATATATAGAGACGCAACCAATAATTTTTTTATGAAAGCCCTTTCAACAACCATCCTTATAGTCATATCAGCTGTCGTAATCCTTATCGCCGCTCTGATCGTTCTGACAATATTTGGTCAAGGTGTTTCTCAGGTTTCAACCATAACCAAATTTAGAAACAACTGTCTTATTCAAGCAAGAACTTCATGTCAGATCACAGGACAGTTACCACCTAATTGGCATGCAGAGGTCATTATCGAAAAACAAAACACATCCTGTTACGAAGAAATGGGAAAATGTAATAATTGTAACTGTATACCTGGTGTCGGTAAACCTGTTTAATTTTTGCCTCTATTCTCATACTTCTCAAAGACGCAGAGAAATATCAGATCGATCTCGCCTTGATTAAACACTCTGTGAAACACACCTTTAGGCACGAGAACCAAATCGTTCTTCTCAACCTTGAATCTTTTATCGTCCAGCTGCATTTCACCTTCGCCTTGTAGAAATATATAGACTTCCTCAGTTTCTTCATGACTATGACCTCTCGTTGCTTGTTTAGGGTGAAGAATGGTCATGGAGACCACAAGATTCTCGAGCTCGTAAAGGTCATGAACAGAATAAACTTCATTATCCCTGATGGGTTTTACCTTTTTAGGGAAATCCCTTAAATTTATCTTCATAGACTCACCTTCTTTTTTATGTAATCCATAACATCTATCTTTGCCTTAAAACCTAACACACGTTCTGCTTTGCTTGTGTCTGCCAGCGTCTCTGTAACGTAATTTTTTAATGGCGTTTCTACATATCTGTAATTCCTAAGACCAACAACCTTTATTATATCGTTTATAGTGTAAGCCTTACCCGTTCCTATGTTGAATATGTCCCACCCTCTACTAGAATCCATAGCCTTGATAAAGGCTTCAACCACATCATCCACATGAATGAAATCCCTAAGAGTTTCACCTTTATTGTAGACATCAAAGACTTCACCACTCTCTTTAGCCCATAGAATCTGCGAAACAAGATTCGCAAATCTACCCTTGCTTCTTTCGTTATCACCATATACACTAAAAAGTCTGAGACCTATGCTTTTAACACCGTAGAAATCATAATAAACCTTTGATAACCTTTCTATGGCATATCTGGTCTCTGTATAAAAATCAGTTGGTATGATATTCATATCCTCCTTGAAGGGTATCTTGTTTCCGTTATAAAGTGACGATGACGATGCATACACAACCTTTGTTTTATACTCCTTTGCATGCTCCATAATGATTATAAATTCGCTTATGTTTTTACCCACGAGTTTTCTATCTTCTCTGTAAAGTGGCGTAGATGACGGCATGCCTAGATGGAAAATACCATCAAAACCACCAAGAAGATTTATCTTCTCTATACTGTTAACAATCTGAAGGTCAAGTGGTTTTATGTTGTCTATACTTCCTGTGGAAAGATTGTCTATGATTGTTACATCATGACCTTTATTCACAAGTGTTCTAACAAGATTGCTGCCTATAAACCCACAACCTCCAGTCACAAGATATTTCATGTTAATTCCTTTAAAATCTTTATTTAAAAACCTGCTATTTTCTGAACATTCTTTATTTCACTTTCGATTGCGGATGAAAAGAATCTTCTTAGTTTTTCAAAATCTGTCCTATTCTTCGCCTCTATGGTTAGCCTTATCTTTGGTGATGTGTTAGATACTCTTATAAGAACCCAAGAATCATCAAAATCTATTCTTATACCATCTATGGTATCTATTTTTCTATCTTTAAATTCCTTCAAGAACCTATCTTTCAATCTTTTTATTACAGCGAATTTTATGTCATCATCACATTTAAACTCAAATCTCTGATTGAGATATTCTTTTATTCCTTCGGAGAGCTCTGATAATTTTTTCCCTTTGGAAATAATCTCAGCCATTTTAAGTGGAACGAGCAGGGCATCATCGAAGTAAAAATAACTTGGGAGAATGAAATGTCCGCTCGCTTCAATACCTATTCTGACATCAGGATCTTTGCATTCCTGTGTAAGATAACTATGACCTACCGGTATTCTTTTCACACCGGTGCTTAGTGGACCAAGAAACTTTTCTACAAGTAACGAACACTCTACATTAACGACCACTTTTCCAGGTTTTTCCTTTAGAATTTCCTGACCGAGGATTATACCCGTCTTATTGGGGGTTAGAACATTTCCCTTATCATCAACTATTGTTGCACGGTCACCATCACCATCAAAAGCAACACCAAAATCTGCTTTTTCTTCAATAACTGTTTCTCTGAGTTTATCTATATTTTCAGGCAATGGATCGCTCGGTCTTGATTTGAATTCTGGATCCGGTTTACAGAAAATCTCTACCACGTTCATTCCTAAAGATCTGAAAACAATCGGAGCCGTTGTGATAGTTGCACCACCACCACAATCAACAGCGACTCTAAGAGGTTTTACATGAAAGTGATTTTTCATAAATTCTGTATAACTATGAAGAAAATCTGCTCTTTTCTTAGCACCTGTAATAGTGGTCTCACCAAAGTAGCCAGATTTAACTATGTCATGTATTCTCATTATGTTCTCTTCAGAAAGACCTATTCCCTCCCAGGTATATAGTTTAAGACCGTTATGCTCTGGTGGTAAATGAGACGCTGTAACATAAAGGGTTAATCCCTTCTCTCCAAAATCCTTTTCACCAGCCCAACCTGTGTATAAAGCCAAACCAAGGGAACAAACACCGCAGTCTACAACATCTATACCGGTTGAAATTACACCTTCTTTTACTGCCTCTGAGAGACTTTTACTAGAGTATCTGAAATCTCTTCCTAGAACAACATGATCACCGAAATTGTTTTCAAAAATAAATCTTCCTACAGCAGACCCAATTTTTCTCATCAAGTCTTCGTTTATCTCTTCTGGATAGACACCTCTTATATCGTACGCTCTGAATACAGACATAATTTAATCAATTAGATTTCTAAATATATTAAAATGACGAAACCCTACATGGCTCTTTTTGTTCATTGGGATGCTGTCATAAAACTCGAGCAGATCCGAGACACGGGTAAAACGGTTCACGGGACTGTATCAAATCTCAAGGATTTTTATAAGGTTCTCTCAAGTCATGGCGATTCAGAACATATGATAACTAAAAAACTCTATGAAAGACTAAAAAAACTCTATCCAAAGAGAGAACGAAGAATAGGTGGTAATGCAGGCAATGCCGCTGTTGCGCTTGCTGAGTTGGACATACCTTGTGTTATCTCATGTCCTCTCAGACCGAAAGGTCTTATGCAAACCCTTGCAAGATTTGGTATTCGTGTAGTTAATCGGGGAAAGGATGTCATGCCCGTAAAGGTTATTAAGGACGATCCAGAAATTGAACATCTTGTTTTTGAATGTGGTCAGAATAGAAAGATATTTGTTTGGGACCCATTCGCACAGAGGTTGATGCTGGATCAAGATTTTTGGGAGAGTGTTAGAAACACGAACATGCTTTTCCTTTCTGGATTTCATGTTGTTGATTATAGATACAGGAAAAAGGTAGACTATATAGCTGATCTCCTTGAGGACAGAACGTTCAAGACACATCTTGAGCTCGGTCAGGGAACCGAGACCATGGTGTATGCATGGAGAAAACTCCTCAACAGAAATTGTATAGATTCTTTGGGTCTTTCAGAATACGAACTTGATATAATAGGTCTTTATAGTAAAGACCTTGAAGATGTAAAGGAATATTTAAGACTCTTTCTGGATAAGTATGGTCTTGAAAGGATAGCATTGCATACAGAAGATTACAGGCTTACAGTTACTAGAGGGGACCTTAAAAAGAATCTTAAGGCTGCAAGATATTCATCATTAGTTGCATGTGCCAAATCCATGGGTTCTATTAAAGAAAATTTGGAAAAAGCGAAAGGATTCACGTCAGGTTTCAAATCACAAAAGGAGAGGGATCTATTCATCATACCAACTAACAAAAACCCTGACCCAAAAATCGTGACAGGCCTCGGTGATACAGCAGCTGTGGTTGATGCGTTGATATCTCTGGTATAAATATTTAAATGATTCAAAACCAATTATGTTAGCATATGACACAGATAATTTCCGTAATTTCTGGTAAAGGCGGTGTTGGTAAGACAACCTTTGTTGCAAATCTTGGAGCAGCTCTCGCAGAACTCGGTCAGAAGGTTCTGGTTATTGACGGAAATCTTTCTGGAGCAAATCTGGGACTTCACTTGGGTTTGTCTAACTTTTATCCATTCTCGTTGAATGATGTTCTAAGAGGGACTGTTTCCATATCTCACTCCTTGTATAGACACAAACTTGGATTTGATGTTATACCAGCATCGCTTATAGATATAGAGGTTAACCCCAGAAGATTGAAATATGTTCTATCCGAAACGATAGCAGATAAAGATTTTGTTATAATAGATTCTGCAGCAGGAATAGACAACGAAGTCAGAGCAGCTATCGAGGCCTCAGATTCTGTGATAATAGTTACAAACCCAGAAATACCCGCAATTGTTGATGCATTAAGGGCAAAGACCCTTGCTGAAAAATCAAAAAAGACAATTCTCGGTGTAGTGTTAAATAAGGTTAGAAACGAGAAATTCGAGCTTAGTGATAAAGAAACAGAGAACATATTGGACGCTCCTATAATAGCAAGAATACCACATCATAAGAAAGTCAGAGAATCGATAGCGGCAAAAACACCGGTAGTTGCTTACGCTCCATGTTCCTCACCTTCTGTTGAGATAAAGAAATTAAGCTACATGCTTATAGGAAAGGAACCACCAAGTTTTGGTTTGCTCTATAGACTTAGAAATCTTCTGAGTTGATTTTTTATATACAGCATTAACAATTTTAATTTAATGAAAAGATTTCTCGTGATAAATACGAAAGCGAAAAAGAACGGTGTAGCAAGGCGTGTTGAAACTATTGCTAAGGCAGCAAGAAAATATTCTAAAAAAGGAGTTGAAATAATACTTGCTGTTCAGACCTCAGATATAATGAGAATATCAAAGATCGTTACAACCTATGCTCAGCACGTGGATCCGATTCCATACGGTTCATATACAGGTTGGATACTTCCAGAGGCCGTAAAACAAGCTGGTGCTAAAGGAACGCTCATAAACCATTCTGAACATAAACTTGATATGAAAGATATAAAGAAAACCATTATCCGCGCAAGGGAGGTAGGTCTCAAAACTCTTGTGTGCACATCAAGCATAGATGAGGGCAGAAAGATAGCAAGGCTTAATCCTGACTTCTTGGCTTTCGAGGATCCACAACTGATAGGAACCAAAAAATCCGTTTCAGAAACAGAACCCGAAACCGTGAAAAGATTTGCAGATATGGTGAAAAGGATAAACCCGAAAATTATATCATTATGTGGTGCTGGGATAGCTGATGCAAACGATGTTGAAGCGGCTATAAGATTAGGAACTCACGGTGTTTTACTTTCAACGGCCGTTGTGTCGGCAAAAAGTCCTTCACTTGCCATAAAGAACCTGATTGGTGGTATGGATGTTTAGACATTATCTCTGGGCAACTTCAAGGCTAAAATATATACTCAATAGACCTAAAGGATGTATTTTCTGTAATATAGTTAAAGGAGACCCTAACACACCTTCAAGGATTCTATATAAAGATAAAGAGATGATGGTTATAATGAACATGTATCCTTACAATGTTGGTCATCTTCAGGTCGTTCCTGTACGACATGTTACACAATTAGAAGAACTCAGCGAAATTGAATTTCAAAAACTCTGGGATTTGGTTAAAAAATCTGTGATGCTTCTCAAAAAGGCGTTGAACCCACCAGGATTTAATATAGGTATGAATATAGGTGGTGAGATATCAGGAGGATCTATACTTCACCTTCATGTTCAGATAGTCCCTAGATATAAAAGAGATGCAGGTTTCATGGAAGTCACAGCAGATACAAAAGTTATGCCTCAAAGCATAGATGAGACTTATAAAATCCTTATGAAGCATGCAGATATCCTTAAGCGGTGATTATCTTCGTTTTAAATCCTTTTCTATTTTTGAAACAAGAAGTATGGTTTTCATTACAACGTCAGGATTAACGGATATAGAATCTATACCTTCCTTTACCAAAAACTCACAGAATTCAGGATAGTCTGATGGTGCCTGACCGCATATTCCAACAGGTTTTTTGTATCTATGAGCAGTTCTTATAAGATTTTTTATAAGAATCTTCACGGCTTCATTTCTTTCATCAAAAAGCCTCACAAGTTTCTCAGAATTTCTATCAACTCCAAGAACTAACTGAGTTAGGTCGTTGCTCCCTATAGAAAATCCGTCGCAATGTTCTGCGAACTCTTCAGCTATAAATGCGTTGCTTGGTATCTCAGCCATCAGCCAGAGTTTAAAATCAGGCCCTCTTTTGATTCCGTTTTCTTCAAATATCTTTTCAACCTTTTTAAGTTCTTCCACAGTTCTTACAAATGGAAGCATA
>CAYPCO010000018.1:0-8952 GCA_964409265.1 uncultured archaeon
CAGATAGAAGCTGGTCTAACAAGACATCAACTTGATTGGTATTTTGGTATAAATCTCTCGAGAGCTTTAACACTTTCTTTAGAAAAGGCTGGTGGTTTCTGGACGCTCTCCACAGGAAGGGTTCAGGGCCCAACACTTGCAATTCTTGTTAAAAGAGAGAAAGAAATAAAAGCGTTCGAACCTGTTCCGTTCTGGGTTCTAGAACTTCATGGTTTCATAGACAAAACCAAGATAACAGCTGTTCATGAAAAGGAAAAGTTTTGGGATAAAGATCAAGCAAAAAGGATCTTAAGTAAGTGTTCAAATAAACCAGGTTTTATTGAATCTGTCGAGAAAAAACAGATTGTCCAGAATCCTCCTGTTCCATTTGATCTCACAACCCTTCAGAGAGAGGCATATGCAAACTTCGGTTATTCACCCAAAATGACACTAGATATAGCTCAATCACTCTATGAAAAGGCACTGATATCTTATCCTAGAACGTCAAGCCAGAAACTTCCTGCAAAAATAGGTTATAAGAACATCATAATGAAACTTTCTGGACTAAGTGATTACAGGATTTTATGTGAGAAGTTATTGCAAAAACCATTAAGGCCCAGAGAAGGGAAAAAGGACGATCCTGCACATCCTTCTATATTCCCAACCGGTGTGAAACCATCAGGTTTGAATAAGTATGAAAAGAGGATATATGATCTTGTTGTCAGGAGGTTCCTTTCGATATTTGCAGAACCTGCCATAAGAGAGCAGCAGAAAGCGGTTATAAATGTCGATGGTGAAAGATTCCTTCTCCATGGTGTGAGAACAGTTAAAGAGAATTGGATAGAGTTTTATAGACCTTATGTGAAGTTCAAGGAACAACCTCTACCGGAGATAAGCAAGGGAGATCCTGTGAATATAAAAGAGATCAAAATGGTCGAGAAAAAAACACAACCACCAAATAGATATACACCTGCTTCTCTCTTGAAAGAAATGGAATCTCTTGGTCTTGGAACAAAGGCCACAAGGGCTCAGATACTTCAGACGCTTTATGATAGAGAGTATATAAAGGGAAATTCCATAACCGTTACCGAGCTTGGTATCGCTGTTGTTGAAGCTTTGGAAAAGTATTGTCCTGAAATAATTTCCGTTGAGTTAACAAGAAAATTTGAAAGCGAGATGGAGCTTATTCAGAACGGCAAATCAAAAAGAGAGGATATTTTGAGAAAAGCCGAGGAGAGCCTTAAAAAAACACTTTCACACTTCAAGGAAAATGAAATCAAGATAGGTGAGGAAATACTTAAGGCTATAAAGAAGTTTGAAGTAAGAATCCATACAGTTGGAAAATGTGTATGTGGCGGAGAGCTCAAGATCATACATTCTAAGAAAAGTGGAAAGAGATTTATAGGATGTACTAATTATCCGACATGCAATGTATCTTTCCCACTTCCACAAAAGGGAAACATAGAAGTTCTTTCCAAGAAGTGTAAATGCGGTCTTTTCATGATCTCGGTAAAGACTAAAGGAAAGAGGGCATGGATCTTCTGTCCAAGATGCAGCTCAAATTCAAATAATCAGAGTGGTAAAAAATAAAATATGGTTAAAAAATGGACGAGAGAAGAAAGAAAGAAACATCTTGATGAAAGGAGGTATGGGTATCGCGAAAAGATCCTGACTTTAGTAGGCATAGCATTTATCATAGGGCTTTTACTCTATGCAATATACTACTTTCTCAGCATAAGGGCAGACCCTGCTATTGTTTTTGGGTTGATAATCACAACCTTCATCGTTATAGTGGTTGGTGTTTTCATTGTCGATCAGGTTTTTATCGAGAGTTGGTGATTAGAAAAAATCCTTGAGCTTCTTCAAGAGATGAACTTTCTCTTTATTGCCTATCTTTGCTTCCATTATTCCTGTTTCAAGAACCTCTATGGATTTATCATAGGTCTCCTTATCTACAGGGTAAGGGATTCTATCCTTTCCTCCGTGTGCAAATGAAAATTTGACGGGGTCTTCCCAACTTGGTTTTTCACCATAGACTAGCTGAGATATCAAGGCCAAAGCTCTGATGGTTTTTGGACCAACCCCCTTAACAGAAAGAAGCTTCTCATAACTTTCTGGTTGAACCTCATATGCCCTTCTAAGGGTTTCCAGATTTATTCTTTTCATATCCTTTATGATATGATTCTCTGGAAGAGAAAGCATCCTTATCCTGTTTAAAAAACATTCAAGATTTGATTGTCCTGCCAAAGTAAGGATACGTTCTGGTTTCTCCTTTACTATGTCCAATGACGCCTTTCTAGCACCTGAGCTTTGTTTTGATGTCATATCAAGAACTTGTTTCTCCTTTCTGTCACAGACTATTCCGGCGTGAGGTTCTTCAACAAAAGACTTTACATCATAGGATAACCAATGATATCTCCGTGCATATCTATTTTCTGGATTAAGACCTTGCTGAACTACAGACCAATGACCTTTTTCTGTGAATATTATAACATGATGGTAAAGTTGATATCCATCTTGAACAGCGGCTGTATCTATCTTAGCTGAAAGTCTGCTTGCGTGTTGAAGTCTTTCTATCTTCTTTGTTGAAAGAGAAATAACATCAGCTGTTCTTTCTATTTCTGTAAGAGTTTTTCTCGAGGTCTTACCTTTACCTCCGCAAACAGCAAGACCTGTTTCTTCTGGATCAATACCTTCCTTTAAAGCACCTGTAAGGGTTGTTGTTAGACCTGAAGAATGCCAATCGAAACCCAGAACACATCCAAAAGCCTGAAACCAATACGGATCTGAAATTCTTCTTAAAAACTCCTTCGCTCCGTATTCTAAGACTATTGCCTGGGTTATGGCTTTTCCTAGTTTAACCATTCTCTGGAAAAGCCAAGGAGGTGCTCTGCCATAGTGCAGCGGCAGGTCTGATATACCCGTTTTTTTCATACCTTTTTCTTAGATATTTTGCTTATTTTCTTTAGTTTGTCTTCGTATTTGTCAGGAATTATATCAATCCTTTGCAACCTCACAAGAACATAGGTTATAATAACGGCTATTATGGTGATCGTAATTGCAGAGATATAATTCCATAAGAGACCTTCACCCTTAGGAACGAATATGTCTATGGTCTTGTTTATAACATCCCTCCAAGAGAGTGCGACCAAAAAACCTAAAGCCGAAAGGATCATAGTTATTATTATACCTTTTATGTTCAATCTTGCGGCCTCTTCCTCAAAACTTGACATAGTTCTTAATTTTTTTGTGGAAATAAAAAATTTAAATCAGCCAATCAATCTATCGAAAACGGAGGTGTTTTTATGATGAGGAAAAATCCTAAAATCGAGATAGACAATTCAGATGACGTTTTCTGGACAGATTTCATAACGGTTAGTCATGTGCCCAATCAGATAGCAATAGACTTTAGACAAACCACACCAAGATTTAACCCTGTGTCTGGGCAGGAACAAACTCTGGTTATTAAACACAGAGTTGTATTAATGTCACCTGAACTTGCGAAAAGTTTCTTGAACACTTTGAAAGCAAATATAGAAAGATATGAAAAAAAGTTCGGTAAAATAAAAACTGAACAGACGAAAAAAAGTAAAAAAGCCACGAGGAAAGACGACCTAAGTTACGTTGGATAAAAATGTAATTTTGCTTTAAAAGCTTATCTTTTTACACCGAAAAGTTTATAAATGAAAAGCCTAAAACATAATTAACTCATTCTGGGTGTTTTTATGGTTCAGGATATCGAAAAACTGAAGACAGGAACAACAACAGTCGGTGTTGTTTGTAAGGACTGTGTTGTTCTTGGAGCAGAGAGAAAGGCAACCATGGGATACCTGGTTGCAAATCCGGATGTTAGAAAGATCTCTAAAATAGACGAACATATAGCAATGACTGTTGCTGGTTTGGTGGGTGATGCACAGGCACTTGAGAGACTTATAAAGGCTGAACTTAAGCTTTACAGACTTCATGAAGAGAGAAAGATATCGGTGAAGGCTGCTGCAACCCTTATAGCTAACATACTGTATGCGAGAAGGTATTTTCCATATTATGTTCAACTTGTTGTTGGTGGTTATGATAAAAAACCAAGACTTTACAGCTTCGGTCCAGATGGTTCTCTCATAGAAGAGAAGAAGTTTTTTTCAACGGGTTCTGGTTCGCCTATTGCTCTGGGCGTCCTCGAGAATGATTATAAAGAGGGTATGTCTCCCGAAGAAGCGAAAAAGCTTGTTGCCAAAGCCATAAACGCTGCTGCAAAGAGGGATATAGCATCGGGTGGTAGCGGGATAGATATCGTTCTTATAGACTCTAAGGGTGTTCATAAAGTTCCAGAAGAGGAGATAAAGAATTATATCTAAATGATTTTGTTCTTTCACCAGGGGAGAGAATGAGTATTTTAAAAGAGCTTCAGAAGAAACTCCCAGAAAGCTCGAAGATATCTGAAGTAAAATTTGAAGCTTCAGAAATTGTTATCTATACCAAGAGTAAGGATTTCTTTAGAAATTGTGAGGAGGTTATAAAAAGTCTTGTTAAAGACCTTAAGAAAAGAATAGAAGTTAGACCGGATGTATCCATATGCATGGAACCGGAAAAGGCAAAGGAGGTTATTAAGAAAATAGTTCCTGAAACAGCTGGTATTACAGAGATATATTTTGAACCAGAACTTGGAAAGGTTATTATAGAGGCTCAAAAACCTGGTCTTATAATAGGCAAAGGTGGTGAGACCTACAAAAAGATAAAGAATGAAACCTGCTGGCTTCCAAAAATAGAAAGGGCACCAGCCATAAAATCAGATATAGTTAGAGCTGTAAGAAATCTTCTTCACTCAGAGCTAGACTATAGGAAGAAGTTTTTAAACAAGATAGGTCAGAAAATAAACGAAAAGATAGAAATAAGGGCGTCTCGGACCAACGAATGGGTAAGGATATCGGCTCTTGGTGGATTTAGACAGGTTGGTAGAAGCTGTATTCTTGTTCAGACTGCACATTCCAATGTTATGCTTGATTGTGGTATAGATGTTGCATCCGATGCGTGTCCTTACCTTAATGCTCCAGAATTTGATATCGAAAAATTAGACGCCGTAATACTTTCACACGCGCATTTAGATCACTGTGGATATATACCCTATCTTTATGAGCAAGGATACACGGGTCCTCTCTATTGCACCGCGCCAACAAGAGACCTTATGGTTTTGCTCTGCCTTGATTATATCGATGTTTGTCAGAAGGAAGGGAAAAAGGTTAACTATACCAAAAAAGCTGTTGAAAAAGCGGTTAAACATTCTATTACACTTGATTATGGGGAAGTCTCTGATATAGCAAGTAATCTTAGACTTACTTTTCAGCCAGCTGGCCATTTGCTTGGTTCATCACTTATACACCTCCATATCGGCGAGGGTCTTCATAACATTCTTTACACAGGTGATCTGAAGTTTGGGCCATCTAGACTCTTCGATGCTGCCTATACAAATTTTCAAAGGGTTGAAACACTTATAATAGAATCAACATACGGTGGCTCCAAAGACTTTATGCCATCTTTGAGAGAAGCAGAAGCTAACCTTCTCGCAAGCATAAGAAAAACCATGGAAGCTAAAGGAAAGGTCCTGATACCTTCTTTCGCTGTGGGTAGAGCTCAAGAGATCATGGCGATTCTGGGTAGCTCTAATTTTGAATATCCTGTGTATATAGAGGGTATGCTTTGGGATGCAACTGCTATACATACAGCATATCCAGAGTACCTTTCATCCAGGCTTCAGAGAGAGATATTCCATTACGGAAAAAATCCATTCCTTTCTGAGATATTTCATCCTGTATCTCCTAAGGAGAGGAACAAAATAATAGATTCATCTGAACCATGTGTGATAATAGCAACATCCGGTATGCTTGTCGGTGGGCCTGCTATAGAGTATCTGAAAGGTCTTGCTCATGATAAGAAGAATCTTCTGCTTTTTGTTGGTTATCAGGCCGAAGGAACTTTAGGAAGAAGGATACAAAAAGGTTGGAAGGAAATACCAATACATACAAGTGATGGAAAGACCAAGGCGTTGGAACTAAAACTTGGTGTTGCAACCATTGAAGGTCTTAGCGGCCATTCGGACAGGAAGCAATTAATGAGCTTTATCCATAAACTCTCAAGCAGACCAGAAAAGGTAATAGTCAACCATGGAGATTCACATAAAACAGTAGAATTAGCAAGAGATATACATAAATCCTTCCGATGTGAGACAGTAGCACCAAGGAACCTCGAGGCGGTCAGGCTGAGATAGTTTATCTCTCTACTGTAGCATATTCTGGTGCGAGTATAACCCAATCTGATTCAACACCTACTATTTCACCGTTGTTTGCTAAGACCGTCTTCTTAAGTTTGTCTATTGCTCTTTTGAGTTCGCCCATGTCCTTTTCTCTAAGATCTCTTATCTTTAGGAAAACTACTGAACCCATTCTTAGATGTCTAACTATCCTCTCTGTATCTGAAAAATCACTGAGTTTCTCTATTCTTATACCTATCTTACCTGTTCTCTTGTCATCAGAATCCATAACATTAACCTCAACGTAGCTTTCCTCTTCGGGTTCGTCAACAAACATATCTTTTCTTGAGAATATCCTTCTTATCGGCATAATAAACCTCCTTTGAGCTTTTGGTTATTATTTATGAATTAGATTTTTAAATGTTACCAGCTATTCCTGTTGACTGAGTTCTTCAATAATAGATATCGCGTTCCATATCTTTGTTCTTGAATGAAAAGATATATTAGGGTCATTAGATGCTTCATCAAGAATTGAAGTTATGTTGGCTATCTTTTCATTAGTTATCTCTCCCCCATCCAAGGCCTTGAGTGACTCCTCTAGGGAATTTCTTATGCTTCTGGGAATTCCTCTATCGTTAACTATATCTTTAAGAATATCAACAATCCTTTCCTTGTTCATACTTATCCACCTGCCTCTGATCCGCCTTCAAGCTTCCTTCTCAACTCTTCTATCTTTTCCTTAACAAGTCTTTCGCTCTTTTCAAGTGTTCTGAGCCTTGCACTGATGAGCTCACTTTTTTCGGTAAGTTCTTTCTTTACATCGGATTTGCTTGTCTTTATTAAAATAGGTCCTGATATCTTATAGACCGTATCTTCATTTGTTTTTTCAAGCTCCTCTAAAGCTTTTTTTATCTCGAGTTGTTGGAGTTTTAAAGTCTCTCTCTGGGTGATTATACTTTGAAATTGTTGTTGATAGGATTGTGCTTGAGCTATAAGCTGTTGAACATCGTCTGTCATACTACTCACCTTGCTTGAACTCTCTTAACAACAGGTGGTCTTTTTTTCAGAAGGATTCTGTAACCACAATGTGAGCATATAATCTTTTTTGCATTCTTAAGATCGATTTCCACATCCTTGCCACAATTCATGCATTTATACATATGATCACCTTTTAACAAATTTCTCAGTATGGTTTATATGCTTTGCCTGCAAATTTTATACCACACTTTTTGCACATCCATATACCAGCCGAAACCCTCTTTACACCGCCTGTCTTGAGGCAATTAGGGCATTTATATTCTTTATAGGAACATATCTTTTTGTATCTCTCACGCAGTACTCTACCGTACCTGACACCAAACTTCCCTGCCACACCAACTTTTTTGGTTCTACCCATACCCTTCACCTTTATTTAATGTTCAGTAATCTTCTTAATTCTTTCGATTTTTCAGCGGATATGTCAAGAATGTTATCTATATCTTTTGATGTTAATGAACCGGAACCACCTTTTTGCATAGCACAGATCAAACCATCGTCTCTTGCTGTAACGGTCATTCTTGTTTCCATTACATTTTCTTCCTCTAAGGACGGATCGACAAAAAGATTTCCTCCAATCTTTATAGTGGTCACAGGAACGGGTTTAAATTTAACGGGAAGTTTCTTTCCCTTTGTCTCATAGTCTATCTTTCCATCCTCATATTTTGGAATCCTTGCTGTAAGAAGAGCTGCTATAGCAGCAAGACCAGCTGCATCTATAAGATTTCCAGCATGATTAAGTATATGTATATCAACAAATACTATCCAGACATTTTCTTCATCTATAAAAAGTTTCTTCATGTCTATTGCTTCTGATTCTCTTATACCCCTGTCTACAACCCTTGCAAGCTCTATTGCATCTTCGTCAGGTGGTCCTGCCTCGAACTCAGGAGAAGCTACTGGTGAAAATTCTGCACCTGTGATTAAAACACCTTCATCTGGCTTATCGGGATACGGTTGACCTATACCAAGCTTTACACCAGCTAATACTTGGGTTTCACCTATAGAGACCTTTGCTGAACCTTCGGCCTTAAAGATAACACCAGTTTCTATATTTATATCTCTGTATTCATCTGGTTTCCTTCCATCAGGTCTTTTTCCTTTAGATACTAGGTCTAGAAGATACTGATATTGAAATTCCATACTAATCACCTATCCATCTATTCTTTAAGGCCTTTTTTTGTTCTTCATATATTATTTCACACCCTTTTAAGGCAAGTTTTAGGAGTTCCTTTATATCCTTCTTATCTATCTTTCCATCCATCTGAAGAAGAGATACCTCCTTGGTTCTGTTGATGTACGCAACAGGCATATCACAAAATGTCTCTTCTTCCTCCTTTCCATTCAAATCAAGTATATATGTGTCATTGATTTTACCAACAGCAACAGCCGAAACAAGACCTTTCATCGGTATACCAGCATCAGCAAGGGCAACACTTGCAGCGTTTATTCCTGCTGTTCTTGTTCCAGCATCAGCTTCTATTATGTCTATAAATACATCTATAACGGTTTTTGGAAATTCCTCTAAAAATATTGCAGGTTCAAGAGCATGTCTTGTCACCTTACATATCTCTATACTTCTTCTCGATGGTCCAGGCTTAACCCTCTCATAGGTTGAGAAAGGAACCATGCTGTAGACCGTTCTGAGATATGCCCTGTCTGGTTCTTGAAGATGTTTTGGATGCAATAATCTTGGC
>CAYPCO010000019.1:0-8537 GCA_964409265.1 uncultured archaeon
AGAGCTTTATCCAGGTTCTGTTCTCTACGAAAGAGAAATATTTGAAATGCTCGGTGTCGAATTTGAGAATCATCCTCAATTGAGAAAACTCTTCTTGGATAAGGAATCTCCTGAAACTCCCTGGAGAAAAAACTTATAAATGCGACCGGTTATATAATTACTTAATTTCCGGTGAGCTACATGGCAAAGGAGATGACAGAAATCGTAAAGGAGCTTATGGAAAAACCTAGCAATATAAGAAACATAGGCATAGTTGCACATATAGATCATGGTAAAACAACACTCACGGATAATCTTCTTGCTGGTGCAGGAATGATATCCCAGGAACTTGCTGGTCAACAACTTGTTATGGATTTTGATAAGCAAGAACAGGAGAGGGGTATAACTATTTATGCCGCCAATGTTTCAATGGTTCACGAATATAGAGGAGAGAATTATTTAATAAACCTCATAGATACTCCTGGTCACGTTGATTTCGGCGGTGATGTCACGAGAGCGATGCGAGCCGTGGATGGTGTTGTTGTTGTAACGGATGCCGTTGAGGGCTGTATGCCTCAAACAGAAACTGTTATCAGACAAGCTTTAAGAGAAAGAGTAAAACCGGTTCTTTTCATAAACAAAACCGACAGGTTGATCAAAGAACTTAAGCTTACACCAGAAGAAATGCAGGAGAGATTCAAGAAGATAATAACCGATGTTAATATGCTTATTCAAAAATTTGCCGAACCTGAATACAAGGACAAATGGACGGTAAATGTGAATGATGGTTCTGTTGCCTTTGGTTCTGCAACAAAGAAATGGGCTATATCCGTTCCAATGATGCAGAAAAGTGGCATTACGTTCAAGGAGATTATAGAGATGACAGAGGCTGGAAAAGAGGACGAACTTTCGAAGAAGGCTCCGCTCCATGAGGTCGTTCTTGATATGGTTATTCAGCATCTACCTAACCCTCTCGAAGCTCAAAAATATAGAATATCAAAGATATGGCCTGGTGATATAGAATCTGAAATAGGCAAAAGCATGGTTAATTGTGATCCCAAGGGGAAACTTGCTGGTGTTGTAACAAAGATATATCCTGACCCACATGCAGGCTATATAGCTACCGTTAGGATATTCTCAGGAAAGGTAGAAAAAGGTCAAAACGTTTTCTTGGTTGGTAAACAGAAAGCAGAAAGGGTTCAGCAGGTTTCTCTCTATAAAGGTAATCAAAGAGTCAATATGGATGTTGTGTATGCAGGAAATATTGTGGGTATCGTTGGTCTAAAAGATGCTTCTTCAGGTGAGACTATATGTGACCCTGAACATGTTATAACACCATTTGAAAGCATAACTCATATATTTGAGCCTGTCGTGACCAAAGCTATTGAACCAAAACATCCTAAAGACCTTGCAAAGCTTATCGAATTTCTTAAGAAAATAAGCAGAGAAGACCCAACTATGAAGATAAAGATCAACGAAGAGACTGGTGAATATCTTGTTTCTGGTCTAGGAGAACTTCATATAAATGCAAAGGTTGAGAATAAGCTTAAAGAGGAAGGTATAGATGTCAACGTCTCGCCGCCTATAGTTATTTATAGAGAAAGTGTAAGAAAATCAACTCCAGAACCAGTCGAGAGTAAATCTCCAAATAAGCACAACAGACTTTATGTTGTTGTTGAACCTCTTGAGAAAGGCGTGTATGACGCTATGGTCAGAGGAGAGATAGAGGATCAAGAAATAAAGAAAAAAGACGTTGAACTTTTTGAAAAGCTCACAAAGTTCGGTATGGATAGAGAGGATGCCAAGCGGGTAAAGCTTATATACAATAAGAATGTTTTGATAGACGCGACCTATGGTGTTCATGCAATTCTTGAGATAATGGAAATGGTCAAGCAGGCCTTTAAAGAGGCAATGGATGAGGGACCTTTAGCAAGAGAGCCCTGTGCTGGAGTTAAGGTCAAACTTGTAGATGCAAAGCTTCACGAAGATGCCATACACAGAGGGCCTGCCCAAATAATACCTACATTCAGACGTGGTGTTAGGGAAGCTATGCTCAACTCGGATGCTTACATACTCGAACCGAAACAGATAATAAGAATAGATGTACCTACAGAACATATAAGTGGCGCAACCAAAGAGATCAACAATAGAAGAGGTCAGATAATAGAGATGAACGAAGAGAGGGGTGTTACTATAATAAAGGCAAAACTTCCAGTTGCTGAAATGTTCGGATTCGACTCTGCTCTTAAATCAGCAACTGGTGGTAAGGGATTTTACTGGCTTATAGATATAGTTTACGAGCCATTACCAAAGGAACTTGAGCCAAAGGTAATAAAGCAGATAAAGGACAGAAAGGGTATATCCACAGAAGAGGAATAAGCTTTTAAACCTGTACAGGAGATTTTTATTATGGTGTCTGTATCAGATAAGTGTTTAAGATGTGGAGGATGCGTTGGTGTTTGCCCCCGGTCTGCTTTAACCCTTAAAGAGCAGGGTATCTTCTGTGATGAAAATAAGTGCACGAAATGTGGGATTTGTGAAAAATTCTGTCCAGTTGGTGCGATTAAGGTGAAATAATGGATTATGATGTCGTTGTTATAGGAGCAGGTCCTGGTGGTTGCGGTGCAGCTTTATCAGCAGCATCTCAAGGTTTGAATGTTCTTGTGGTTGAAAAAAGACAAGAGATAGGTGCACCCAAAAGATGCGGTGAGGGTCTTTCTAGATCATCCCTTGAGAGAATGGGCGTTGAACTCGATAAAAGATGGGTTAATAGAGAGATAATGGGTGCAACCGTTTATGCTCCAAACGGAAAACCGGTCAGGATAGATTATAAAGACGGTCCTGAAGGGTGGGTTATAGAAAGAAAAATCTTTGATAAATTCCTTGCAAGAAAAGCTGCGAAAGCAGGAGCAAAGGTTCTGGCAAAGACAGAGGCTTTAGGTCTTATCAAGGATGGGAACAAGATAACAGGTGTTAAACTCGAATCCTCTGGTGAAACGTGGGATGTTCGTACAAAAATTGTTATAGCTGCAGATGGGGTTGAATCAAAGATTGCAAGAGAGGCTGGTTTGGATACAACCCTAAAACTAGTGGATATTGCATCTTCTGCGCAGTTTGAAATGACAGGAATAGACATAGATCCTGACAGGATAGAACTTTATTTCGGTTGGGAAATAGCTCCTGGAGGTTATGTTTGGATATTCCCTAAGGATGATGACACAGCTAATGTGGGTGTTGGTGTGAGGAAGGTTTGGACAAATAGAACAGCTTTGGATTATCTCAAGAAATTTGTGGATTCTAGACCGGGCTTAAAGAAAGGATCAATAATAGAGGTTAATTCCGGTGGAGTTCCTGTCGGTGGCCTCATGCGTGACATGGTTTTGGATAACTTTATGGTTGTTGGTGATGCTGCACATCAGGTAAATCCTATCCATGGTGGTGGTATATCAGAGGCATTCGTTGGTGGTAAGATTGCAGGTAGTGTTGCTGCAGAAGCTGTGAAAAGGAACGATTTCTCAAAACAATTTTTGGAGAGATATAACAAGTTGTGGTGGCAAGAAAGAGGGAATAAACTGAACAAAATCCTGAAGCTTAGAAAGGTTGTTGAAAGCCTTTCGGACGAGGATCTTAACTGGCTTGCTGAGTTCCTTACAGGAAACGACTTGATTGATTTTTCCAGGTCAGAAGGTCTAAAGAAACTTGCACAGATTCTTGTAAAAAAACCGAAACTCGCACTACTTGCAAGAAAGCTTCTATGATTCTTTTTCAAACCATATCCTTACAGTTTTATCATCAAAGTTTAGTTCACCCAGACTTTCTTTAACAGGTTCAAAAACAACCTCGGATGCACCAACACCTTCTTTAAGGTTATCCTCAAATCTCTTCAGAACATCTTGAACTTCTGATTCACAACCAAGACACAGCTTTATTTTTTCCACAACCTTTAATCCCTGTTTCTTCCTTAACACCTGAACAGTTCTTATCAGTTCTCTCAAGAATGCCTCATCTTTAACAACATCACCTATAGTAACCCATCCAAAATCTGTTTCTTCTCCCTTCTCTTTCACAATTTTAACACTTTTTGTGTTCGCAAGGAACTTTATCACATCTTCTAGGGTTTTAACAGCCTTTTCAGCGTCTTTACTCTTTGGATTTATCTTTACATATTCCAAAGGCCACTTCAACTTTATGCCTTTCTCCTGTCTTAAAGAATAAATCGCTTCTACAAAAATCCTCACAATCTCCATATGATCTTCTAAGGTTCTATCAATCTTCCATTTATCCGCTTTAGGCCATTCTGAAAGGTGAATTGATTCACCACCAAATATATCTATGTAAAGCTTTTCGGTTATGAATGGTGAAAATGGTGCCATGATCTTCAGAAGTCTTTCCATCACATAATTCAGGGTAAACTGCGCAGATTTCTTATCATCCCCATTATACCATGGAGACAATCTGTCTCTTATAAGTTTTATGTACCATCTTGAAAAGTCATTAAGAACAAAATCCATTATAGATCTTGAAGCATGATGAAATCTGAAATTCTCCATATCTTCTGTCACAGATTCGATTATGGTATTAATCTTCGAGATTATCCATTTATCTTCCACTTTTATGGTTTTTACTTCTTTTTCATTTATAGGTGCAGAATACGTTTGTATAAACACTCCAATATTCCACAAAACACTGAATAACCTTCTAAGATCCCGTGCATTTCTAAGGCTAAATTTCTGTGTTTCCCAAGGAGCATTGTCTACACAATAGTAGAATCTAAGAATATCCGCACCAAGTTCTTTATATGCATCCTCTGCAAATATAACGTTACCAACACTCTTCGACATTTTCTCTCCTTTCTCATCAAGCGTCCATCCGTTTAAACAAACAGTCTCATAAGGTCTTCTATCAAAAACAGAATACCCGCAGAGCATTAGTGTATAAAACCACCCTCTTATTTGATCCTGAGATTCATCAACAAGATCGACTGGCCAAAGTTTCTCGAACAACTCTTTGTTTTTGAAAGGGTATCCCAGTGATGCCCAGGGTGATATACCAGAATCGAACCAAACATCCATTATATCCTTTATTCTTTCCATCTCGCCGCCACATTCGCATCGAAGCTTTATTTTATCTACGACATCCTTATGAAGGTCTATATCCTCATTTATTGGTTCTATAGCCTCCTTTACAAGTTCCTTCCTAGACTCAATAACCTTTTTAGAGCCGCATTTTTTGCATATCCATATAGGAACTGTTATACCCCAGTATCTCTGCCTGGTTATAGCCCAATCAGGAGCATCTGCAACTGTGTTATAGAACCTTTCCTCTGCGAATGGGGGCAACCATTTAACCTTTTTTGTTTCTTTCAAAATGTTATCTCTTATGATATCAAGCTTAAGAAACCACTGTCTTGACATTCTGTATATTAAAGGAGATTTGCATCTCCAACAAAGAGGATACGAGTGTGATATCCTTTCCTTATGGAAAAGATAACCCTTTTTTTCAAGCTCTTCTATTATTAAAGGATCGGCTTCTTTAACATACAAACCACTGAACTTACCAGCCTCTTCTGTTAGTTCGCCTCTCTCGTTGACCGGTGAAACCTCTGGAAGATTATAATGTTTACCCAATTTATTGTCAACATCACCATGTCCCGGAGCTATATGAACTATACCTGAACCTGTCTGCATATCAACTATGTGTCCAAATTCTTCTTTCTCTTCCAGGGCCTTTTTAACCTTGGTCTTGGATGCCACACGTTTTTTCAAGAGAGGAACAGACACAACAACTTGATGTGTATTCTCGAATCTATCTATCTCTCTTTGTGCAGGAACATCCAATACAGGTTCGTATTTAAGACCCTCAAGGCCTTTACCTTTGAACTTCTCAACAACAGTATAACCAATTTCAAGATTATGAAGAACCTCGAGTCTTTTTTCAGCCAATATAAGGAATTCATCCATAATCTTTACTTTTACGTAAGTCTCATCAGGATGAACGCAAACAACAACGTTTGCAGGTAACGTCCATGGAGTCGTGGTCCATATGAGAAGATACTCCTTTTCTCTACCCTTTACCGGGAACTTCACGTATATCGATGGGTCTTCTAAAACTTTGTAAGAATCTGTAACTTCATAGCCAGACAAAACGGTTTCACATTTTGGACACCAGAATCCGGGTTTATACCCTTCTACCAACAAGCCCTTTTCATACATCCTCTTTATTGTCCACCATCCACTTTCCAGATAATAGTTTTTATATGTCAAATAAGGCTCTATCCATCCTCTCAACGCTCCAAGTTTTTTGTAAAGCTCCATCCAAACATGAAGGTTCTTCTCAGCAAGGTTTTTACACTCCTGTATAAATCTACTTACCCCTATTTTCTCTTCTATATCCTTTTTTGATTTTATTCCTAATTTTTTCTCAACAGCATTTTCTATAGGTAAACCAGAACAATCAAAACCAGGCTGAAACCAAACAGAATATCCCTGCATTCGTTTGAATCTTCCCCATATGTCTTTATAGGTTGTTGTTTTTACATGGCCTACATGAGGAACACCGTTGACATATGGTGGGCCATCAAGAAGATAGAACTTCTTTTTCTTTCCTTCAAATTTCACTATCTTTTCAGGAATCTTCTTTCTTTCCCAGTAATCAAGAACATCCTTTTCGATCGATTTTTGGTCGTATGCCTTCATATCAACACCAATTAAAAGGTTTATTGTCAAAGTAGTTTTTAAATTTTAACCATCAAAATTTTGGAATGATAATCTTTTCTGGTCCTAAAGATTCAAATCTACCCTGCAAATAATACTTTCCAGTAAGGGCACATAGAAGTGCATCGTATTCGTGACTCTTCTTTTCTTTTAAACCAAGAACAGCTTCAGTTGCTCTCGGAAAAACCTCTATTACCCTGTAACCTTTACCAGTCAACACATCTTTGAGTTTCATTCCCCGTTCAACTAAACATTTCATGCCAGGAAAGAGTGGTGAGAGTGGATTAAAACCCATACCCTTCAAAGCCATGTCACCATCTCTATAATAACCTTGTTTTGGAAAGGAGAGCGGAGCGTCTATGGCAACCACATCTGGTTTTACATCATCAACAACTTTTAATATCTCATCATCAGAAAAAACAATAAATGCTCTGCTCTTTTTATCAGTAAGTATACAAAGACCTGTGGGATTCTTATCCTTACCAGCAAGATCAATCCCAACCGATATCATATGGGGTTGCTGGGATTTGAACCCAGGTCACGGGCTTTTTCTGAGTAACACCCGTTAGGCATCAATATTAAGCCCGGATGCTAGACCAAGCTACACCACAACCCCTCGTAAATAATTAAAAGCTAATGATAAAAAACTTTCCTGAGGTCCTCATTAAGTCTGATAATATTGGTTTTTCTATCTCTTTCTTTTGTAAGGATACCCTTTGATGCAAGGCTCTGAAGAATTCTGAAAACCCTAACCTTTGGGATACCGGTAACTCTAACTATATCTGCCTGCTTAACTTCACCACCATTGTCTATAACAAATTCTATAACCCTTCTATGTTCTTCGTCCAGGAATTTTAGAACAGGCCTAAGATCTGGTTTTCCCCTTTCTGGCGAGAGCATATGATATATCAATGTCCCTATGAAGAGCCCCAGCGAAGCAAGAAATGGTATGAACAAATACAAGGGTATCACACAACCACATATATTTCCAGATTCTATTTGCATTTGAACATACAGAGAACTTACAGCAACTATAAACAGAAAAATAGAAAGCACCAAAACACCTAAAACAATTTTTCTTTCGGTTTTCATAATTTTATTTTTTTAGGTTTTGTTTTTTATTAAGTTAAACGAAGACAACAAAAGAAAATTTTTCGTGAGCGGAATGAAATGGAGCGAACCGTGGGCGCCCTCGCGATTGAAACTAACATATTGCGGTTATGAGAAGTTCGCTTTAGCGAAATTTGGGAAAATCAAACGAAGTGCAGATTTCCCGCATATTTGCTGTTCAACGACCCATAAGGGCAAATCCCGAAGGGATTTGAGTGCGAGCGACCGCCATAAAATTTATTTTATTTCTTCGATATTTTCATTAATGATTATTGGATTTAAAGCCATTATTTCTTCGAAGTATGGTAAACTCTCAGATGGTTTTTTCCATAGGAATATTTTTTTGTTTAAATAATAAGCTATTCCCATTTCTAAGAAAGTATTTCCACCAATATAGCCATCTTTTCCATCTTTATCTAAGTTTAATACTAAGATGGCATCACTATTTTTAATTTTTTCAATATGTTTATCAACCAGCATAGTTTTGATTTTTAATAAATCATCTGTTAAATCATCTTTTCTCATTTTGTAATACTCTATTACATGAATTGTTTTTCCATTTACTTCAATTTCTTTAGGATAAACAAAAACTTCATGCCCTTTTTCTTCTAGTTTTTGTTTTATTTCATAAGTTTCTTTTGTGAAAAATGCCGATGAGCAAATTGTGATTTTCATAATTATAATGAATTTAAGATATTATTTAAATCATTCGGCGGTCGCGAGCATTTCGTTGAA
>CAYPCO010000020.1:0-8162 GCA_964409265.1 uncultured archaeon
ATTCTAATGTCCCTGTGATCATTTCAGATATGGAAAGCATGAAAGAAAAAGTTACAATCGGAGATAATGCTCTTGTGTTTAGAGACATAGATGAATTGAAATCTATAATGGAAGGTATAATCAAGGGTAAAGTAAAATGCAAGGGTAAAACATTTTATGCAAAGAATATCGAAACTTACCGTCAGGATATAGAAGATATCTATTACTACGCTGTTAGAAAAAATATAGAACCCTGTTAATCAAGGTTGGTTATACCTGTAACAGCAGATGTATATTTTGTGTAACGGGTGACAATTATCCAAAGAATTTCGTGGATTACGAACTCATTGCAAAAATCCTTTACAGAAATCGCAACAAGTACGATGCTGTTGTTTTTACAGGTGGTGAACCCACCATTCATAGGGATTTCTTCAAGATAATCGAATGTGCATACAGACTTGGTTATAGGATAATTTTACAGACCAACGGAAGGATGTTTTGCTATAAAGATTTTACAAAAAAGATATCGAAATATAACGTATTTTTCAGCATATTCCTTTGCGGTCATGATGAAAGCATTCATGATAAACTAACCCTTGCACAAGGAAGTTTTAAACAGACGCTGGAAGGTTTAAAGAATCTTGTTAAATATGGTTGTGAAATAGAAGGAAAGATCATAATAACCAAACAGAATTATAGAAGGATGGATGAGATGTGCAAGATTTTTATCGGTCTTGGTATCAATAGGATAAGACTTGCATTTCTGACACCTTTAGGCAGTGCGAAACATAATTTTCACAAGGTTGTTCCGTCTTATCCAGAAATAAAACCGTATTTAAGAAAAACTTTGCATTTTCTAAAGAAAATGAAAGTGAAGATAAAAATAGAAGCGATCCCTTACTGTTTTATTGAGAAAGAGTTCAGAAGGTATGTTGCAGAGGATTTGGAGAGAAAACCTATGGATGGGAAACATCCTCTTACACCCGGGCATGATTACAATCGAGAGTGCGAAAGGATGAAACAAAAAAGAAAATTTGAGATGTGCAAACACTGCATATATTTTGATCGATGTGAAGGTGTTTATAAAAAGTATGCAGAAGTATTCGGTGATAAAGGTTTTAGACCCGTGATATAATGAACTCTGAAAGAATTGGTTATTGGTGTGGTGTCTTAGGTATAATAATCGGTACAACATCTGTTGCTATTGCAATTGTTATCTCTCCTTGGTTCTCCTTTACGGATAACTGGTTAAGTGACCTCGGTGTTAGATATCCTGAAGCGGTGTTTTTTAACACGGGTCTTATACTTGCTGGTTTATTAGGTTCTATCTTTTCCTTGTTTTTTGTAAAAAACATGACAGGTTATATTCTATTCGTTTCAGCAGTTTCGCTTATGGGTGTTGGTCTATTTCCTGAAACAACAGGTCCTTTACATTTCTATAGCTCGGTTATGTTTTTTGTGTCTTCAATCCTCTCTATGTTGTTCGCAGGGATTAAGAAAGATTATCACTTAAAATATATTTTTGTTGCTCTGGCTGTAATATCTATAGCGGCGTGGCTACCATTTGTTGATCTTGGTAGAGGAGCCATAAGAGAGATTGTTTCTTCCTTATGTTTTAGCGTCTTTGTTCTTCTTTTGATTTATTCATTAAGAAAATGAAGTGGGCCCAGAGGGATTTCCATTCTTAATGATTTTGAACCCTCGACGCCCGGGTCTCTTCCTGTCATTGGCAAAGCCTCAGCACGCTTTTAACCATGCCCAGTTAAAAGCATCGCCCGTTCGTCCGGCGCTCTACCATTCCAGTAGCCTAGCCTTCACAGGTGTTCATTACAGGCTAAGGCCATGGCTGAGCTATGGGCCCACAAATTAATTAATCTGGTTTTGGATTTTTAAATGTTTAAATTTAAAAACCTACACAATAACTAATATCGAGTGCCCTGGTAGTGTAGCGGCCTAGCATATGGGACTGTCATGACCTTTTTTCAAGAAAAAGGTCAACCAAAGGATTCAAGGTTTGACTGCCTTCAAAGCGAATGAAGGTCGCAGATCTCCCATGACCCGGGTTCGAATCCCGGCCAGGGCGTCAGGATGGGTTTGGTTTATCGACAAGCCTTACTCTTTTGAAAAGGTAAACACCGGAATCACCCGACCAACGAGTCTCAGCGTCTAAGATTTCTATCCTCTTACGGAACAACGGACAGTCTATAACAAAGGTCTCTGCCTCGCCCCCCTCAAAACCTAGATGAAAATTATATTTTTTACCAAGTTTTTTCAACTCCTCAAGGCCTGCTTTGTCTATAACCCTTCCAAGCCAAGATTTATCAAGACCTTCACATGCAACAGAGACTATCATGACCTTGAATCCAGCATTAAGGATATCCTCCCAGTATTTTTCTGGATCTATATTCCAATACGGTATATAGGTCTTAAGACCAAGAGAATCACATATCCTCTTTATTCTGCTCCTTTGGTATTCACTCGCAAGACCACCAACAACGACACCATCTATTCCTTTAAGTTCTTTCAGAACATCTAAGAGATCGTGAAGCTCTTCTTCCTTTCTTCCCTGAGTTTTTCTTGTTATCAATCGGATTCCCATGGATTCTGCCTGGTATTTAACAAACTCAATATTTGGATAATGGAACATATAGGATTCTGGATTCTCAGATATAATAGATACAAGATATTGTACAGTATGTCCTTCCTTAACGGCCCTATAAACCGCAAAGCAAGAATCTTTTCCACCAGAGAAAAGAGCAACAAGCTTCATATTTTCTTTAATTGAATCAACCTTTTAAAAAAGAAATCTAATTTTTAAGCATGGGCAAAGAGATAAGAACAAGAATGTGCATTCTTGATGTGGATTATGTTATTGACGATGATAAAAATACCATTAGAATATGGGGAAAAACTGAAGATGACAAAACCATAGTAGCTATAGATAATGACTTTGTTCCATACTTTTATGTAGAGCCGAACGAGATTACAGAAAAATTGAAAAAAGAAATAATGGAGTTAAAGGTTCAGGAACACAAGGTGAAAAAACTCGAAGTTGTTGAGAAAAAAATCTATGGTGAACCAAGAAAACTTCTAAAAATATACGTAGACAATTTCAGACTTGTTCCAAAGTTCAGAAATATTATCAAGGAGTGGAAAGATGTTAAGGAAGAATACGAGTATGCGCTGTCGTTTTACAAAAGATACATTATAGATAAAGACATCATCCCGATGATGTGGGTAGAGGTTACAGGCGAGCCGATATCATACGATGTGGAAGCGGATCTGGTTTTAGAAATTAAAGAGATAAAAAAGATCGAGCTCGATAGGGTTCCTCAACTGAGAACAGTTGCTTTTGATATAGAGGTTGTTCAAAAAGGTGAAAGGGAAGAAATAATAATGGTTTCCCTCATGGGCAACGGAATAAAAAAGGTTATAACCCATGGCAAAGGCAAATCTAAAGGTATAGTTGTTGTTGTGAACGACGAAAAATCATTATTAGAAGAATTCATAAAAACCATTAAGGAATTGGACCCGGATATAATAGTAGGTTACAATACAGATCGATATGATTTTATAAAAATCGATCAGAAATGTGAGGATTATAATGTTCCTTTGGTTTTGGGAAGAACCAAACGACAGGTTGTGTTTAAAAAAAGGGGGAGAATTTCATCGGCATACATCGAAGGCAGGGTTCATATAGATCTGTACGATTTTGTAGAACATATTCTGGGACCTTCACTTTCGACTGAAATTCTAACTCTTGACAGAGTTGCAAAAGAATTGCTTGGTGTGGGCAAAGATGGTAAGAGCTGGAGAGATATAGAGAAATCTTGGAAAAACGGCGATCTCGAATCGGTGGCTGAGTATTGTATAAAGGATTCTGAACTTACTCTGAAACTTTCAGAACATATACTTCCTCAGATATTTGAGCTTTCTCGGGTAGTTGGACAAACGCCATTCGATGTTTCCAGAATGACATATTCTCAATTGGTCGAGTGGCTTCTGATAAGAAAGGCGTATCAGATAGGCGAGATTATACCAAACACACCCAAGTATGACGAGATTCAAAGAAGAAGAATGGCTGAACCATACACTGGTGGATACGTTCATACACCAAAAGAGGGCATTCATGAGAAAATAGCTCTGTTTGATTTTCAATCACTTTATCCTTCTATAACCATAACACATAACATATCACCTGAGACTTTAGATTGCGAGTGTTGTAAGAACAACAACCGTGCAAAGGTTCCTGGCGAAGATCATCATTTCTGCCTGAAGAGAAAGGGTTTCATACCCATGGTTATAGAGGAGCTTGTAAAGAAAAGACTGGAAATAAAGGAAAAGATGAAGAGAATAAAAAAAGATTCACCTCATTATAGGAGCCTTTACAATAGACAGTATGCCTTCAAAATCATAGCTAACGCGAGTTATGGTTACTATGCATATCCTGGATCAAGATGGTATTCGAGAATATGTGCGCAGTCCATTTCAGCATGGGGAAGATATTACATAAAAAAGGTTATAGAGATGGCTGAAAAAAATGGGTTTGAGGTTATATACGGCGATACAGATTCTCTGTTTCTTAAGGTAAGATCAAAAAAGGAAGCTCTCGAATTCCTGGACAGAGTAAATAGGACATTACCTGGAATCATGGAACTTGAGTTTAGAGATATGTACGAGTCTGGTATATTCGTTTTAAGCAAAACCGGTGCAGCAGCTAAGAAGAGATATGCCTTGATAGATAGACAAGGTAATATCATAATAAGAGGTTTTGAGAAGGTTAGAAGAGATTGGGCAAGAATTGCAAAAGATACACAGGAGAAAGTCTTGCTTGCTGTCCTTAGGGACAAATCACCACAGAAAGCTGTAAATATAGTTAGAAAAATAATAGACGATATCAAACACAAGAGAGTTAGTTTTGAAGACTTAGTAATATATACACAGATAACAAGGCCTTTGTCTGAGTACGAACAGATAGGACCTCATGTGATTGCCGCAAAAAAGATAATAGAACGCGGTGGTTATGTCTCTGAAGGATCAACCATAGGATATGTCATAGTTCCTGGTGAAGGCTCTATCTCTTCAAGAGCAGAGCCTGTCGAAGATGCAAAAGATTATGACCCGGAGTATTATATTCGTCATCAAGTTCTACCAGCTGCAATGAGAATACTTTCAGCATTTGGATACACAGAAGAAGACGTTCTTGGTTCTGGTCAAGCAAGCCTTGAAGGGTTTCTTTAGATAGATTGGATTGTATAACCAAGGGAGAGAATTTTTTCCTCTTGGAGATGATCCCCCATCACATGAACACCTACTGGCATGCCGTTGACGGAACCATAAGGAATGGAAAGATGTGGTATTCCCGCAAGATTGGGAGCAACCGTTAATATATCCATTGCATATATCTCTGGTGGTGTGAGTTTTTCTATTTCTGAGAACTTCGGGGCTACTACAGGCATTGTTGGAGCGATAAGAACATCAAATTTTTTGAAAGTCTTCTTAAAATCTTCTATCACCAATGTTCTTACTTGCATAGCCTTAAGATAGAATTGATCTCTATAGCCAGCCATTCTTGCATAAGTTCCTAACAAGATTCTTCTTTTAGCCTCATCACCAAAATACTTTGTTCTCACTTTAGAGAAATACTCATTGAAATCCCCTTCTACCTTTTCTTCGGCGCCGTACCTCATTCCACAGAACTTTGCAAGATTAGTTGATGCCTCAGCTGTTGCAATTATATAATAAGCAGGAAGGACATATTCTGTCGTAGGCAGGCTTATTTCTTCATAGAGTGCACCAAGACTTTCGAGTTCCTTAATACATTTCCAAACATTTTCAGAAATCTTTTCATTAACTCCCTGAAAATATTCCTTTGGTACGCCTATCTTGATACCTTTTACATCTTTGGAAAGGTTCTTGGTATAGTCCCTTTTTTCTAACTCGATTGTTGTTGAATCCATCGGATCATGACCTGCTATGATGGAAAGCATAAGAGCAACATCTTCCACCTTTTTTCCTATGGGACCTATCTTATCAAGAGAGTTGGCATAGTCTATTAAACCGTATCTGGAAACCAAACCATAGGTTGGTGTCAAGCCAACAACACCACAAAAACTCGAAGGACACGATATACTTCCTCCCGTGGATTGACCCAAAGCTATGTGAGGGTATTCTAAAGCTCTCACCAAGGCTGCTGCCCCTCCCGAAGACCCTCCAGGTGTTCTTTCAGGGTCTACGGGATTTCTCGTTATACCATAACCAGAATTCGTGCAGAAAGTTCCAAAACCAAACTCATCTTGATTGGTTTTACCTATGATTATCCCGCCTTCGTCTTTAACACGCTTAACCACTGTGGCATCGAATGGTGGTACATAGCCTTTCAGAATCCTTGAGCCTGCCGTTGATTGAATGTCTTTAACACAGATGTTATCCTTAACTGACACGGGAAGACCAAAAAGATCTCCTTTGGGTTTGTCTGGTTTTACATCAACAATGGTTACAAACACATTAAGTTTTTTATGAATCCTGTTTACTTCATCCATGAATTTCGAATAAAAATCTTGAAGATCTATACTGCCGGTTCTGGAGAGAGAAATGAACTCCAAAACGGATAAATTTTTGTAGTCCATATTACATGAAACTTTATATTCATAATTCATAAATACTTTACATGGTTTCTGAAACACCAGAAGAACCACTAAGAGTTAGAACACCCAAAGATAATGAGGTTCTTGGAACCATAGAAGAGCTTTTGGGTGCGAGTAGATTCAGAGTTGCATGTACAGATGGTCATGTCAGGATATGTCGAATACCAGGGAAGTTCAGAAAAAGAGTCAATTTACGTGTTGGTGATGTTGTTCTGGTCGAGCCTTGGAGCATTGAGTCGGAAGAAAAGGGAGATATAGTCTGGATATACACTAAGACACAGGCAGAGTGGTTAAGAAGAAGAAACCTCATCTAGTTCTAACTTCTTCTATAAGTTTATCGATTACCGATCTTATTTCCTTCTCCTCAATAACCATATCGTTGATAGCTTCATTACCTGTACCTATTCTGTAATACTTACAACCGAAAACGAATAAAGGTAATGTTCCATTTGGATCGAATCTATAGAAAACCTCCAACTCTTCTGACGGAATTTCTTCCTCTACTTCGTTTGTCAACACATTATCCCATGTACCATCTGCAGTATAAAGCCAGTGACGAGCTTCTACTAGGTTTCTTTCAACGTATTCTTTTGCTATCTGGTCGAAGATCTTATTCATCCACGGACAATGAGGACACCTAACAGTTGAGTACATTCTTATTATGGGTTTTCCGTCGATCTCACATATGCTTTCTCCTTCTGTCAAAATAAATGTCTTAGATGTATAGTTCTCTTTAGGTATAACTGTGGCTGTCATAAAACCTGTTAGATTTCCTGCAATGAATATTGTCACAATCACGGCCACAAATAAAAGGAGTTTTTTCATAATATTGAGTTAGTATATTGATTTAATAGTTTACTCTATAAGTTCAAGTATCTCTTTCATCTTAAATCCCACAATAAACTTGCCGTTGGATTCTACAACAGGAACTGATAAAGCTCCTGTTTTCTCAAAAATCCTCTGTGCAGCCTCCTGATTGGTGGAGACGTCAACCTCCTCAAAATCAACTCCTTTGTCCTTAAGGAATTCCTTAAGCATAAAACATGTTGGACATGAAGGTGTTGTATAGATAGTTATTTTAGCCATGATATCACTTACATTTAAAAAGGAATAACATATATATAAAACTATTTGTGGTGTGATACTATGTACAAGATTTTAAAGGTTGAAGACAAGATAAGAGTTCCACCATCAAAGTTTGATCTTGGTGTAGAAGAGGCTGTGAAACTCAGTCTTGAAGAAAAATGGGAAGGTAAGATCGAAAGGGATACAGGAGTGGTTCTTTCCATTGTCTCAATTAAAGACATCGGTGGTGGAGATCTTGAGGGTAGAATAATCCCTGGTGATGGTGCAATATACTATCCTGTAACATTTGAGATTCTTGTATATAAACCTGAAATGCACGAAATAGTCAAAGGTGTTGTTATAGACGTAACAGAATTTGGCGTATTTGTTCGGTTTGGTCCTGTTGATGGAATGATTCATGTATCTCAGATAATGGATGATTTTGTTTCCTATGATGCAAAAAATTCGGTA
>CAYPCO010000021.1:0-8007 GCA_964409265.1 uncultured archaeon
AAGAGTATGATAATGGTTGGGAAGAGTGCAATGCTTATCCTGAATTTATGGGGTTGTTAAGAAGGAATGACGAATTCGATATCTACTACAAATCAAAGGAATGGAGCAGGGATATACTCGATTCAGAGAGTTTTAGAAATTATATATCTAAGATATTTAAAGAAAAAATGCAAGAACTAATATCATATATGCCTTTGTCTATTTTTAAGGTTGTTTTTTCTGAAAAACTCAGAAATGGAAAAGGATCAAATATATACATCGAAACCATGTCTGAATTGGCATATATACTAGCTGATAGGTGGCAAATGCTTTTTGATAACATCTATTTCTGTAAAGAGATAATGTGATTCATGATTGAATCTATTTTTTTATAAAGCTCGGTCTTTGTCGAATTGTTCTCAATAGAAAAATCAGCGAGTTTCATGGTCTGAGGTATCACAGCCTCTGTTGGTAATCTTTCTGCTCTGAAAAATCTGTTAAAGCTCAGTGACCCTTCACCCTTGTCGGATCTTTGAAGAGCTCTTTGATACCTTATCTTTGGTTTGGCATCAACGGATATGAGAATAAATTCCTTACCAAATTTTTTTCTTAAATAATCGACTTCTTCCCTAAACCTCACGCCCGCTATCACATAGTTTTTAGAAGGTTTTATCTTATCGCAAAGCATCTTCACAAGTATATCCGTGCTTTTTTCTGAACGAAGATTCATAGCAAGTTCTACAAGATTTTCCCGAGTTATAGGCTTCTTCTCTTTTTTGAGAAGAGGTGCAAGAACGTGTCTCGTGAAGTCGAGAACCTCAAACCCGTATTTAAGTTTGAGGTATTCGGCGATTGTATTCTTTCCAGAAAGCCTTTTACCAGTTATACCTATTATCATATTTATATTCAAGGTTTGAAGTTATTAATTATGATTGTGGATTTCGTATTCGATTTCATGAGTAAGATTTTTTCTCAAGTTAATGAGATAAATTCTGTGATACTCTTCCTTGTGTTTATCTTCTTTGTGGTTATTGCCTATAAAATCTTTAAGACGTTATTTAAAGCGTTGATGGTTGGTCTTATTTCAGCCATGTTTCCCGTTATTGCATATTTGTTGGGTTTTAATATTCCCGTAACCTTTCAGTCTATAATATGGTTTTCTTTAACCGGAATGTTGCTGTTCTTTCTTTATTCTATAATCTCTGGTGGTGTGAAGATTATAAAGATATTGACATCACCTTTCAAGTTGCTTTTTAGAAAAAAGGAGAAAAAGTAAATTGTTAAGAAGTGATCATCTTTTCAGCTCGTTTATGAGTATTTCTTCACCCCTTCCCATAGAAAAAAACATATAGAGATTCACCTTGTCTCTAAACCAGTGGATGATTTTTGTTCTGTTACCAAAGGTTATAACCAAATCGAATTCTTCTGGAACTGATGAGAAAACGGTGTAATTTGTCGAGTTTTTTGGAAGGTGTAATGATCTTAAATCATTAGAGAGGTTTATGTAAACTGTTACATCTTCATCAAAAAAGTTTCCAACAGTTAGATTTATGTTTGTGTTGAAGGGTTGTTCAAGAAGCCATAAAGCATTGAAATCAATAAAATGTTCGTTCATTACAGCTTCAACGAATTCTGTGAAGTTTCTTAAAGTATCAATCACCTTGTCTGAACTTAAACCCAGATTGACCGCTTTAGGGAACTCATTCTTCACATTGTCTGATAGATAGACCATATCCTTTGTTAAAGTCGTTTTAAGTTCAGGGCCTCTTATAGGCAGTGCTGCAAACAGAAGTATGGATATAAGAATTGCTCCAAGTATAAAGAATTGCCCTTTCATAAGCATGCTACCACCAAAGGTAAAGTTTTACGTTGTATGGGTCATAGTTTTCATCTCCGGCTATGAAGTAATTACCGACCCATACATTGGCTTTCTGAGAAGGCCTTTCACCAACACAACGACCAGAATGATCACATATCTCGACGCTGTGATTAAAGCCGTAGAAAGATATCTGTGAATTGATACCAGTATAGTTCAGTGTTATAACGTTGCTTCTCAAGGTTCCTCTTTCATCCAATTGTTTGAGAATATGATAAGCCTTTGAATCAAGGTCCTTTATGGGCTCTCTGAGAAGATAGTTCCCATTCGTTATTACTAGCACGAAGCTTATAAGAAACATTCCGGCAACAACAGCCTCTATCATTCTCCAAAAACCCTGCATACTAATTATTTTGTTGTGCTGGAATAAAAACAATTTTAATTGGGAAATTAAAACTAAATACATGGACATGAATTCTGTTCTTTCTTATGTTGGCCTTGTTCTTATGATAACAGGTGTATTCGGTTTAACACCGGTCATTGTTTCCGGTGTTTTTTCAGACGGACTCTATTGGTTATTTCTATTCATGTCTCTCGTGTGTTTTATCACAGGCTTTCTTTTAGATAGAAGTTTTAAGAAGTCCGATATAAATCTAAACTCAGCGATGTTTATATCACTGCTCAGTTTCATAGCGATATCCTTGTTTGGTTCAATTCCTTACATGTCATACCTAAACCCATTGGATGCAATCTTTGAATCCGTGTCCGGGTTTACAACGACCGGAATGAGTGTAATAAAAAACCCAGAGAATATGCCTCCCTCCATCCTGTTTTGGAGATCTATGACCCAGTGGATAGGTGGAGTAGGAATAATAATTATTTCTATATTGCTTTTGAACTCTCCTGGACTTTCATCATACTATCTTTACAGAGCAGAGGGAAAGGGCGAAAGAATTGAGGCAAGTGTAAGAAGCTCTGTAAGAAAGATATTTTTCATATACTTAACTTACACATTTCTTGGAATCCTTTTATTCTCTGTAGCTGGTATGCCATTATTTGAATCTGTTCTTAACACATTTACAGCAGTCTCCACAGGTGGGTTTACAACAAGAAGCGGCTCCATAGGGAGTTATGGGAATCCGTTTATAGAGATTGTTGCCATTATTCTCATGATAATTGGTGCAACATCTTTTTTCATTCACGCAAGATTATGGGACAGAAACATAAAAGGATACATCAAAAACCCTGAGGTTAGATTCTTCTGGGGTCTTGTTGTGGTTTTTTCTGGATTATTAACTATCACTTTTATAGGAATGCCTGATTCTTTCAGGGCTGGTCTCTTCCAAACCTTCTCTGCACTGACAACCACAGGATTTTCTATACTAACAACGAAGCCCGGGGAGACCGCTCAAATGCTCATGATAATTCTCATGGTTATTGGTGGTTGTGCAGGGTCAACCGCTGGTGGAATAAAGCTTATAAGATCTGGTGTGGTTCTCAAATCCTTATCATGGATAGGAAAAAAACTTTCATTACCTGAAGAGGCCGTTGTTCCTTTTAAATTTGGTGATAAAACCATAAAGAGTAATGAACTTACAATAATACTCATCTTCACATTTATTTATTTTGGTGTGATTTTGTTGAGTAGTTTAGTATTAATGATGCTTGGTTACTCGTCTCTGGAGTCTGTCTTTATGTCTGCTTCAGCTGAAGGGACGGTGGGTCTTTCTGTAATTGAACCATCCTCTTTACATCCCTTAGGTAAAATCGTGCTTATGTTAAACATGCTTTTAGGCAGATTAGAGATACTTCCTTTCGTAACGGTTGGTTACGTTTTATATACCGAGTTTGTAAAGAGGAAGCAAGTTATTTAGTGGTAAGACGAGTGGATGTATGATTCACTCTAATCACTCAAACGCAACCACCACAGCATCACTCCTAAACCTTTCATCCTCAACCATAAAATCGTTAAAGTTTTTGAGTGTGATTTTTTTATGTGCGAGAAGTTTGCGATAAAGCCTGTTATCTATGGTGGAGTGTAGATCTGAAAAATTTATGGTCCGATCCTTTACTGACCATTTACGTGTGTAGAACACACCATTATATTCTGTATATATAACCAAAGATCTCAATTCATGGAAGAGCATACCTGCTGCCTCTTTGTCATGTTTTTTTATTCTCAAAAGATTCCTCCTACCAAGTTTCAATGATTCTTTACATTTAGGAGAACATGGAAAATGATCTATCAGCGATATATCGAAATATCTGAGCATGTAGTTATTCTGAAAGGGATGAGGTCCAAACGAGTCAACGGAAGGGATTATAAAATCCATTTGTTTCCCCTTAGCATGATTGAACGTTCTCACGAAAAAATCCACACAGCATTCAGGATACCCTAAAATCAGGCCAAGTTCTTTGTGGTCCAGTTCGTGTTTTTTTGCATCCTTAAGTCTCTTTATATCCTTTGAGATATAGACAATCCATTCGCCTTCTGGGAAACTTAACGGAACTCTTATACCAAGATTTGAGAAACATCCTTTGCCTGTATCAAACGATCTGAGTATTTTATAGCTGCCCATCTCCATGAAAAGTCCCTTCTTCTCACAAAAATCTTTGACAGTCTTAATCTCAGAGTCCTTAAGAATTAATTGACACACAGGTTTAAGGTCTTCAAGAACGCAAAAAACATCGAGAGATGCTGTAAACGAATTAAATATGTTCACAAGGTTCTTTCCGTCATGAATCAATCTCATAAAAATTTATTTCCAGATGTGTTTATTAAATTCATGCTATCAAAGAAACCATCATTAACCGAGATTTACAACAGACTTTTAGATTTCTTTGGACCACAAAACTGGTGGCCAATGCAAAGAGGTTTCAGACCACCTGAGTGGGAAGTTTGTTTAGGAGCAATTCTTACACAGAACACAAATTGGAACAATGTTGAAAGAGCGTTGTCGAATCTTAAGGAGGCTAAGATACTAGGCTATAAAGACATCCTTGCGATCAGAGAAAAATCCCTTGCTGAGCTTATAAAACCTTCGGGTTATTATAATCAGAAAGCAAAACGGCTAAAATCACTTGCTAAACTTGTATCTGAGTATGGGTCTGTAGAGAATTTTTTAACAAATGTTGAAAGAGATGAACTTCTTGCAGTTAAGGGTATAGGAAAGGAAACTGCTGATTCTATACTTCTTTATGCCTGTTCAAAACCTTACTTCGTCGTTGACGCGTACACAAAAAGGATATTCTCTCGCCTCGATTTATTGAAATATGATATGGATTACGAAGAAATAAGGAAATTTTTTGAAAATAACTTACCAAGAGATATACTTCTCTATAGAGAATTTCATGCATTAATAGTCAAACTCGGTAAGGACATATGCAAGAAAAAACCACTATGTAATGATTGTCCTTTGCTCAAGATCTGCAGGAATAAGAATTTAAAGGTTTAGAAGAAATTGATAAGGCATGAAAAAAGTCGAGGTTATATTCGTTGATACAGATAGGGGTGATGTGACAGCGATGTATAGACTTGGTAAAAGAAGTGTTTTGTTTACCATGGTTTGAATCATAATTATCTAGATAAACTTAAAGAAGACTTTGAAAGGGTAGTTGGAGATAACGAATATAATGTTAAAATGGAGATAACACATCACCCGTATGTTGAAAAGGAGATAAAGAGTGTCTTAAACCTGAACCTTTAATCTATTTTGAACCTTAAAAGACCTCCTATACCACCTAAGCTTAAAAATTTTTCACCACTTTCATGATCTGTTCCTATCACTACTACTTTTGATCCGAGTTTTTCTGCCTTTTCCATGATGTTTTCAAATTCGGATATTTTATCCTCTGAGACAAGGAGCGTCTCAACTGCTCCGGATTCGACTGCACGGGCAGTTTCTTTAGCACCATAAACAGCAAATCCGTCTTTGCTTATCTCTTCAAGGAATCTCTCAACCAGTTCTGTTTCTCTTGCTATACGTGTTTCCTTTATTATTCTGTTAGCAGATGATCTTATAACCTCGTTTATTCCTGTTCTACCTGTGGAATTGGCAGATTCTATAACAAGTTTTCTTGCAAGCTCTGGGTTTTTTTGTTTTATGTGGTTAAAAAGATTTTCCTTTTCAAAACCAGGACCCGCAATGATTATTCTACCAAAGGTTTCATGCTTGCCTAAGAGATATTTCATGATTTCGTTCCTGTATTCATCCATAGCGTCTCTGTCTTTGTATTTTTTTGAGTATATGGTTGTGAGATGATCTATACCAGATTCTTTAACTTCAGCAAAGTCTGCTTGATCCCTGTCTAAAACACAGATCAGGAGTAAAGGTTTTTTTATTTTGGCTTTCTTTAACCTTTCTATTTGGTATGATTTCCATTTCTTTTTTATACTCAAAACTGTCCTCGGAGAAACGGAGATTGTATGATACGAACCTATTTGAACTTTATCTTCAGGTCCTGATACGATTTTACCTGTAATCCTCAGACACTGAGCATCTTTCTGAAATTCCCATTTTTCTGCTTCTATACTGAGAACAACGGGTTCTCTATCACCCTTTTTTATTTCCTGACCAGATTTTATGGTTATCTTCCTATAGGTTTTTCCTGTTATTATATCTCCTTGTTCAAGGATTTTACACAAGTGCCAGAGATCATCGAGGGTTTCAACCCTGATTTTTATAAAACCTTCTTTAAGATTTTCACTCAGAATCTGCATGGTATCACAAAGGTTATATTTATTTAGTTGGAAATTTATAATATTAAAGTGGTAAAATGGACGATTTTGCCTATTTGTTGATAATAGCTCTCGTCCTGCTTACCGTACTTATCGGAATTTCTTATTACATGTCTATTCCAAGCACGGTAAAGATAGATGTTGCCAATTTTTCTCTTGGCAGAATAGGTTATATAGGTGAACATGTAGCAAAGACACAGAGTTTCGAACCCTTTGTTGTTGGCGAAAAACAAGAAGATGTTTTAAAATATCTACCCCAAGTAGAAGTGTATTCCAATCTGCTTGGTTCCAAGAAAAAAAGTTACACAATTAACATACCTGATTACTACCTTCCTTATGTAAAAGGAGTAAAGATAGTTTTCAATGTTCACGACACGAATAAATACGGAAATCTCATAATCTCATGGAATGGCAAGAACGATTTTTTTTATAACATTGCCGATAAAAG
Organism: uncultured archaeon; assembly: GCA_964409265.1. Classification (GTDB taxonomy): domain Archaea; phylum Aenigmatarchaeota; class Aenigmatarchaeia; order QMZP01; family QMZP01; genus CAYPCO01. Next base: position 6,982 of record CAYPCO010000021.1, read on the forward strand.
GTCTTACACGGTTTTCATAGAACCACAATACGTGAAAGGGACAAACAGCCTCGAGATATCTTGTGATGGGCCAGGTTGGAGATTCTGGGCGTCATCTGTTTACATACTTAGAGATGTGAAGGTCATTCTTGAATACGGACCTGCAAAGATCCTTCCATTTACTCTCACAGATGAGGAATACAGAACCTTTACAAAAGGTGTGTTGAGTTTCAGAAACTACGGAACAGGTGTTCTTAATATAGAAGTTAATGGACAACCTGTTTTCAGAGGTGACCCCGGTGAAGAAAAGGAGATAGAGTTTGATTTCTTGAAATCACCGATAAATCTTGGAAGTAACATCATAACCCTTGTTGCTGAAAACGGAACATTTGAACTTGAAAGGGTGAAGATAGACATATATACATCCGTTGAAACAGTTTCAAAGACCAGAACATTTGAACTAACAGATGAACATTACGCTGTGCTTAAAGAGGGTTACAGAGGTGTGATAGAGTATGATGTAAATGAAACAGAAAAACAGGGTCTTCTTGTTATAAAACTCAATGGAAATTCTCTGGAGTCTCCTGGAACGAGGAAAGGACCAAATCAGGTTTATTTTACTTGGAATGAAGCTGTGGTTGGACAGAATAAAATAGAATTTTCAGGGACAGGAAATTGGTATATAGGTGAGGTCAGGATATTTTTAGAGAAAGTGTAATCAAGAATTTCAAAGAATAAATAATGCGAGATACAAATTTTAATTAAGGTGAGGGAGTGGCTGAGGAAAGAAGAGAAAGATATCTTTCTGATATCACTTGTATTAAATGTGGTAGAGGATACTATACACTTTATCCTCAAAAATTTGTAGAAAAGGGAAAACCCGTTATAAAGTACAGATTGGTATGCCGTGAATGTGGTCATCAATTAAAAGTAAAAAAAGGTAAGGAGTCAAGTGAATGGCTTACTTCTGATGATTTGATAAGATTACGTGTGTGGGAAGCAACACACCAGGCAGAACTGAAGGAACTTCGTGATTATGGAGGTATA
>CAYPCO010000022.1:0-7964 GCA_964409265.1 uncultured archaeon
AAGTATATGATCGTTTGGATTATCAACATCAGCGTCAACAAGAAGAACATGATTATCCCTGCTTAGTCTGTATGCAAGAGCTGTTGCTATAGTTGATTTTCCAGTTCCACCCTTACCACCCGTAACTGCAACCCTCATGATACCTCTCTGGTCGGTTCTATAATCCTTTTCAACCTTCCTTTTATGAAATTCTTGATAGCTTTTTCAGCTGTGTTTCCTTGAACTTTGTATATATCAACCAGGTGATCGTGTAAAACATGAAACGATATTTCACCTATATCTTTCACGAGAAGAACATCAACACCTTCTTTAACTATTAAATGTGCAACATAAAGACCTGCTCTTATAGGCTTATCTTTATAAGGATTCTCCTTTATGTAGAATTCACCTATCTCTTTATCTGAAACAGTTGCAAAAAGGAAGCAAGGTGCTCTTCCAAACTGCTGAACAACCTTGGATGTCAGACCATTCTTTTCGCTTACAGGAACGGCGATTTTATACCTCTTTTTCTCATGTGGTTCTACATGTATAACAAAAGATTCTATACCACTCACCTGTTTCTTGATTCTCCTTTCAATCTCATCAGCTATCTCATGTGCCCTGTCGACGCTGACATCTTTCTTAATCTTAACGGTTACCTCACCAAATATGAAAGGTCCAGATCTTCTGAGCCTCAATCTCCCAAACGCCTTAACACCCTTTATATCGCTTATAATTTTTCTTATCCTTTCTTCACTCTCCTTACTTGGCGAAACATCCATTAAGGCCAGGATTGAATCCCTGACAGAGATGATTCCTATTCTTAAAACAAACAGTGCTATACCCATAGCTGCAATCCCGTCCACCCAGAGAAATCCATAAAATGACATAACCACAGAAACCGCAACCACAGTGGATGAAACAGCATCCATGAGCCTTTCTTTAGAGGTTGTCACAAGAAGTTGAGAGTTTATAGATTCACCTGTTACTTTCAGATAACTTGATATCGTCCAAGATACAACCACAGAACCAACTGCAGCTGCAAAGGCGATAATAGGAAATCTAATTGTAGTTTTTGTGAAAAGCTCAGTATAGCCACTAATCATAAGCTCAATAGATGCATAAAGTATGAAAATTGATACAAAGAGCATTGCTATTGACTCTGCCTTATAATATCCATAAGGAAATCTTTTGTCTGGTTTTCTCTGTGCTATTCTCAATCCTAACCACGATGCGAACATGATAACAGAATCGGCCACGCTGTGTAAAGCATCACTTATAAGAGCATTGCTGCCTGAAGTAAAACCAATCACAGCCTTTATTGCAGCCAAAAGAAAGGTAATAAGGGTTGCTGCCTTCGCAGCCTTTTCACCCTTCTTTAAAGATTCCATCGCCATCCTCTTCTACCTCTACCAAAACCACCACCGAAACCTCTGCCAAAACCCATAGGTCCTGGTATGGCCTCTCTAAGTTTATTTTCTGTAAACAGCCTTATATTTTCCTCTACACTTCCTGGAACTCCAAGGAATATCTTTATACCAAGTTGTTGAAGTATAGCAAAGGCTTTTGGTCCAACTGCACCTGAAATAACGGCTTTAACACCTTTGTTTGCAATAAACTGAGCAGCTGCTATACCTACACCACCACTCTGCATCATTACGGGATTCTGTGCAGACTCTTCCTTTACTACTTTACCATTTTCCACATCCACGAAAATAAAATAGGGACATCTACCAAAAACTGGGCTTATCTGACTATTAAGCCCGGGACCATTTGACGTTATTGCTACTCTCATTTTCTCAACTCTTTTATTCTTTTTTGAAGGTCTTCAAGATATTGTTGTAGATTCTTTATTTCTTCCTTGACCATCTCCTGCTCTTCCTGTATGGTTTTTATTTCCTCGTCTTTACTTAGCTTCTTCTCTTCTTCTGTTAGTTCTGACTCAAGTTTAGGTCCAGATGGCGTCCACACGACATTGCCATACATCCCTGTCCACCACCATCTCGGTAGCCACGGATACCAAAAACACCTTCCGAATCCCGGATATCCTGCTCTTGCCCATCCTGGCATGCCTGTGAGCCTATACCACCATCTAAATCCTCTACCACCAGGCCATCCCCACGGCATATTATCACCTCCTTAATATTTTATGTGCCGAATGAATATCATCATTACCACATTCAGGACAGTTCACAGGTCTACCTCCACCATAACGGACTCTCCATCTATGTCCGCATCTTTTACAAAGGAATACCCTTGCATCGAGGATGTACACACCACCCTCGATTTTTAATGCCTTTCCGTGCAGGAGGAATTCGGCAATCTTTTTTCTCGCATTTTTGTATACTCTATGAAAGGTCGGTCTTGATATATTCATGAGTTTTGCACATTCTTCCTGATCAAGTTCTTCATGATCTTTAAGCCTTATCGCTTCAAACTCATCTACGGTAAGTATGATTTCCTCAAGATCGGATACAGGTATACCTCTAGGTTTAAAGTAAACCACCTCAGGATCTATGGAAACCAATCTACATATTTTTGGTCTTACCATAATGAACATATGTTCATAATATTTATAAATCTTTCCCTGTCCAGCAACTTTCCTCATTCCATAAAAATTCATTTCTTCTTTACCACAATATTTCTGTGTCTTGCACAAGCAGGACAGGCATACATCTTGCTTTGAGTAAGAACTATGGGTCTTTTTGAACCAAGTTCTTTTCTAAGCAAAGGATCTGTTATTGCAAACCCTTTAGTTACAGGAAAGGTTTTATACCTTGGAACCTTTCTACCACAAAATGAACATGTAACTATGCTTTCTTTACCTCTTCTTTTGGTATGATGCCACCCTCTTTTATAGTATTGTTTACCCATTTGTTTCACCTTAAGCTTTTCTCTCTTTCTTTATCGGTCTTAGCCTCTTAGATTTACATCTTCTACACTTGACTTTACCCGTTCTGACCTTGGATAGATCTGCACGATTTTTCGAACCACATTTCATGCATATAAAGACTCTGTCGAAAAGTCTTTTCTCCGCCTCAGGAAATTTCATCTTGCCCATAACTATCATACTTATTCTAAAGACTTAAATATATAGATGGTGGTTTTGTGTATAAGCATATAGCCCTTATAGACAAGCCGAGTGGAATAACAAGCATGGAATGTGTTGAAGTTGTTAAAAGATATTTCAAGGCCAAAAAAGCGGGTCATTCGGGAACACTCGATCCAAAGGTCACAGGACTTATGCTTGTTGCTCTCGATGAAGCTGTTAAAGCTATTCCTTTCCTTATGGGTCTTGATAAAGAATACACAGGCACTATGCATCTTCATAAGGATGTGGAAAAACAAAAACTCCTTGATGCTTTCAAGAAGTTTACCGGAGAGATAGTTCAAATCCCACCGGTTAGATCCGCTGTAGCAAGAAAACCAAGAAAGAGGGTGATATACACACTTGAACTCATTGAAAAACAAGGAAAAGATGTGTTGTTTAAAGTTAAATGCGAAGCAGGAACATATATAAGAAAACTATGTTCTGATATAGGTGAATATCTGGGCTGCGGTGCACATATGAAGAGTCTAAGAAGAACGGCAATAGATGGTTTTTCTGTAGAAGAGTCATACACGCTTGATTCCCTTAATGCTGATGCTCTTATATATCTTGAAGATGCACTTGAAAGGGTGGGGATAAAAAAGATTTTTGTTAAAGCTGAGAGCATCAAAGGCATAAAAAACGGACTTCCTGTGAGAGAAAACGATATAGAATCAATAACAGGAAAATTAAAGAAAGGTGAGAAGGTTGGAATATTCCTTGAAAAGAATATAATAGCTATTGGTGAAGTTGTTTTGAGAAACAACTTGATAGCGAAAACGGACAGGGTCTTCAATATATGAATTTTTATAAGTTAAACTTCATTAATTTTATTGGAAAGCGGAGATGGCCGAGGGGCTTAGGCGCTCGCCTGCAGAGCGAGTTACCCGGGTTCGACTCCCGGTCTCCGCTCCTCATTTATTGTATTTTTGTTTGAGCTCTTTGTAAAAGTTCCTGAGTTCTATTTCCTCTATTTTTGTTCTAAGGTTTTCTGGAAGCCATTCCATATTTATTCTTACGATATCATCTCGAACTCTATCAAAAAAATATTTCTTTAGCTTCTTCTTAGAATCCTCGCCATCTAACATGGTCCAACCCTTAATAAATTAATTAGATTTTATTTTAAAATCTAATATCTTATTTCAAATGAGTGAAATTCATTCTTAGGTTCTTCCCATTTTATGTTTACATCGCTAACCTTTGCTCCCGGTGGACCTTGCTTACAAAACTTTATCATCTCCCTGACAGCACTCTCTTCGCCCTCGAAAATCGCTTCAACTCTGCCGTCAGGAAGGTTTCTAACCCAACCTTTAACACCAAGTTTCACAGCAAGGTCTTTTGTATGCGCTCTAAAAAAGACACCCTGAACTAATCCTGAAACGTGTACGTGAGCTCTAACATTCATATTCAAAATATTTATGCTCTGTTTTTAATTCTTATCTTATGATATCAGATCAAGAGATAGTAAGAAATGTCCTTGAGGCGTCTGGTTTTGAGAAGCTTAATCCTGTGCAAGAACTTGCACTAAGATCAGGTTTACTTAAAGGGAGAAACATGATAATTGTTGCTCCAACAGCATCAGGAAAAACCATGATCGCTGAAATGCTTATGCTGAAAACAATACTCAACGAGAAAAGAAAGGTTGTTTATATGGTTCCTTTAAGGGCTATAGCATCTGAGAAGTACGAAGAGTTTAAAAAGAAGTACGAAAGACTTGGTGTTAGGGTTGCAATAAGCATAGGCGATTACGACCAATCTGATCCATGGCTTGCCAGCTACGATCTAATTGTGGTTTCAACCGAAAAGATGGACTCACTTCTGAGACATGATATCCACTGGGCAAATGAAATAGGTCTGATCGTTGCTGATGAAATACATCTACTTGACTCACCCGAAAGAGGTCCTACTCTGGAGATAGTCTTAACAAGACTTAGACAAATATCTGATCCTATCGTTTTAGGTCTTTCAGCAACAGTGAGTAACCACGAAGAAATAGCAGGGTGGCTTAAAGCGAAGGCCGTCAAATCCGACTGGAGACCTGTTAAACTTTATATGGGTGTATGCTACGACCACAGGGTTGATTTTCATCCACAAAGAAAAATCACACTCAATGAAGAAGAACCAGCTTTCGCAGAGCTCGTTAGGCAAACGGTCAAGAAAGGCAAACAAGCTCTGATATTCATTTCAACCAAGAAAAATTCAGAATCCGCTGCAGAAAAGCTTGGAAAGATTGTGGAAAAACATCTTAACCACAAAGAACGCGAAAAACTTTTAGAACTATCTGAACGGGTCTTGCACACGCTGGAACATCCAACAAGTCAGTGCGAAAGACTTTCTGAATGTATAAAACAAGGCGTTGCTTTTCATCATTCTGGTCTAGCCAACAAACAAAGAGCTCTTATAGAAAATGCCTTTAGAGAAGGTTTAATAAAGATCATAACTGCAACGCCCACCCTGGCTGCTGGTATAAATCTTCCTGCCTGGAGGGTTATCATCAGAGATCTCAAGAGATTTTCTACATTTGGTGGAATGGGTTACATACCAGTCTTGGAGGTTCATCAGATGTGTGGTCGTGCTGGAAGACCTCAGTGGGATAAAGAAGGTGAGGCAATTCTTATGGCAAAAAACGAAAACGAGGCGAGATACCTCTGGGAGAACTATGTGTTAGGTGAACCTGAAAAGATATATTCAAAACTTGGTGTTGAACCTGTAATGAGAATGCATACCCTTGCTTTAATAGCATCACATGCTGTTAAGACAAGAAAAGACCTCATGGAATTCTTTAGTAATACATTCTATGCGTATCAGTATAAAGATCTCACAAGACTTGAAAGGATAGTCAAAAGGATAATAGATATGCTTATAAGGTTTGGTTTTGTTACAGGTGAGATATCAGATGATTTCAAGACCGCTGCTTCTATTGTGTTAGGAAACGACGAGCTAAGACCAACAAAGATAGGAATCAGAGTATCCGAGCTTTATATAGACCCATTGAGTGCGCATCATATGATAGAAAGTATGAAGATAGCCGAGAAGAGAGGGACAAACGATTTTGGGATACTTCATATAATCTCCAACACTATAGAAATGCAACCACTTCTCAATGTCAGAAAGTCAGAACTGGAGAAAATAAACGAAATTCTCATTACATATGGTGATCTTCTTCCGCGAAAACCGCCAAACCCTTGGGAGATAGAATACGATAACTACATAAAATCTATAAAAACCGCGTGGCTCTTTAAGGAATGGATTGAAGAAGCTGGTGAAGACTATATTCTTGACAACTTTGGTGTGACACCAGGAGAACTTTGGGTAAGATTAAATAATGCTGAATGGCTTCTTTATTCTGCCCAGGAGCTCGGTCTTCTTTTGGGTTTCAAGAATATCCTTAAGGAGATAAGGAAAACGAGAATAAGAGTAAAACACGGTGTTAAAGAGGAGCTTATTCCATTAATATCTTTGAAAGGTATAGGAAGGGTTCGAGCAAGAATCCTCTACAACCATGGTCTGAGAAAAATAAGCGACCTAAGGAAAATAAGCCTTGAAAGCCTTGAAAGAATAATAGGACCTAAAATAGCAAGAGAGATAAAGAGTCAGGTCGATTAGATGTTGTCAGAACTTGAGATTGCTGATACATCATGGAAGAGAATAAAGGGTCTTATGCTAAGGGAATCCCCAGGCAAAGGCATGCTTTTTATTTTTGACAAGCCCTGTAAACCCGGTATGTGGATGTTTCTCATGAGATTTCCTATAGATATGATTTTCCTTGATTCTGATTTTATAGTCACTGATATGTTTGAATGTGTAAAACCTATGGGGTTTGACCCGAGAACCTGGAAGATATATAAACCAAGCAAGCCAGTAAAATACGTTCTTGAACTTCCTTGTGGAATGATTAAAAGGGAAGGTATACATATAGGAAAAAGGATCGATATCGCTCACAGTCTTCCAAGCTCTTTTAAAGCCTTTATGTAGTAATCCTTGCCTCTTTCTTTGATATATTCCATAGGTTCTGGATCTTGTTCAATGACTTTAAGGACATCTTCACCCAGACATTTATAATAACCAGCAGCCATTCTCAGTAAAACCTGGCCTTCGGGAGTTTCATCAAAAGGTGTAATCGATGTGAGAGAGATCCCGCTATCTTCTGCCCATAGAGCAAATCTTTCTCTGATATACTTTCTCAGTTTTACTTCAACATCTTTCATACCTCTCCCCAATCCATTTAATCGCTTCCTCTAGGTTTATTTCCGATCTTTCAATTACTTCTTTGATAAGAGGAGCATGCTTTTCCATGGGTATATGACTGAGCCTACCGAAGAGGAGCTCATTCAATAACCTATTGAGTAATTTTACGTCTTTCATAATTATGACCACAGATGCCTGTATTTGGGTTTGGTAAGATCAAACTCAAGCTGTGTTGGTCTTCTTTGGGCAAGAGTGGTTATTATATCCCAAATCATTTTATACTCTTCTTTAATCAATGTCTGCTGTGTCGCCTCAGAAAAACCTTTGGATATTACATATGCCTGTAACTTATCGAAACCAGTATCTACTAAATCATATATTATGTCACCTATAAACCAAAACGAGAAGATATCTTTTGGCTTCGGTCTTGAGTACTCCTTCACTATGTATTCATTTCCTTTGCTTGATGTTACATTCATGACTTCTTTCATTTTTCCATACTGCTGCACCATCCACGCATCGTTCATAACAAGCCATCTAGCAAAGTATTTGGGGTCAGGAAGTCTCTTAAAGTCACTTCTGGTATATTTTATTGCAGCTCTGTATTCGTTGAATGCAAGCTCGTTATAGTATGGTTCGAGTTTTCCAGTTTCATCGTAAGGACTTTTTCCTTTATCTTCTACAAAATCAATAGCTTCTCTTATCTTCT
>CAYPCO010000023.1:0-7827 GCA_964409265.1 uncultured archaeon
GAACTCGAAAAAGTCGACGAAGAGACTGCCATGAGGATTGCTGAAACAAAGGCAAGGGAGATAGTGGAAACACCACCCAAGAAGAAGATACTTGAGGAAGAGTAACGAAAGAAATAAAAATACAAAAAACACCATTCTGACAGATGTTTATGGAAGAGATAGACAAGACAGGGTTTAAAAGAAGAATTGAAGGTTACATGGTAGGAGAAAAAACATACAAAGACAGGGTTACAGACGATAACAGCGAATACGTGCTAAGGATGACGGAAATTATATCTCGACCAAATTCTTGGTTTACTCAAATACTCAAAAGGTTCGTTGAGGATTATTCACCAGAAGACAAACCATACATAAATGATATAATACTCGGGTTTCTCGAAGGAATGAAAGACGCTGCAGAAGAAGCAGGTCATTTAACAAACAGAGAATACATCTCTCGAACTATAAAACGTCTGTACAATTGATTTCTAAGTTTAAAAATTCTAATTTCCCAAATAATCTCTATGGAAAGCCTCAAGGAAAGCATACTTAGATCTGAGCTTCAAAGAGAGATAGAACTTGCAAGGGCTCTTGAAAAAAAAGGCGAAAACGGTAAAGCAGCTATTCATTATCTTAAGGCAGCTGGGATATACAGAAGACTTGCTCGTGATGTTCCTATAGAAAAGGCAAAGGAGATGTTCAATGCTGCTTCTCAGTACGAATCTCTTGTTAGAAGCATCAGGCATAGAGAATCCGTTGAGAGTGTAAGAAGAATAGACCCAGAAACCAGAGAAGAAATGATAAAAACATTAATGGTCACCGAAAAACCAGACATAACATGGGAGGATATTGGGGGTCTGAAAGAAGTGAAAACAGTGATGAAAGAGGCTATAATCTTACCTTTTATCCATGACAAACCTCCGTTCATAAAATCACACAGGACAATCCTTCTTTACGGTCCTCCTGGAACAGGAAAGACCTTACTTGCGAAAGCGGCATGTAACATGCTTGATGGGACATTTTTTGATGCAAGACCATCATCGCTTTTATCTAAGTATTTTGGTGAATCTTCAAAGATAATCAATACCCTTTTTTCAAAAGCAAAGGAGATGCAACCATCTGTTATATTCATAGATGAGATCGACTCTTTGGCTATTAGAAGGGATGCTGACATGGATGACAGCACGAGAAGGGTTATAGCACAACTCCTTACAGAGATAGACGGATTCAATACAACAAAAGAGGACAGGATACTTATCATTGGTGCAACAAACAAACCATGGGACCTTGATGAGGCCATAATAAGCAGGTTCCAAAAAAGGATATATGTTCCGTTACCAGACAAACAGGCAAGAGAAAGGATATTTCAAATTCATCTTTCTGGTGCAGAGCTTGATGGAATAAGCTATGAAGAGCTTGCAGAGATGTCTGAAGGTTTTTCTGGAAGGGACATAGCTAATCTTTGTCAAGAAGCCATAATAAAGATGGTAAGAGAAGAAAACCCAGAACTTGAGCAACTGAATGTCTATGAGCTTGAAAGATATTCTTTAAAATATCGAAAGCTCGTTAAAGAGGATTTTGAGGAAGCCTTCAAAAAAATCAGACCCACAGTGAAATCATACGATGTTAAAAGATATGAGAGATGGGGACAGGAGTATGGTGATATTCCTGGCGGGGATGAGGATGAAGAATTAAAAAGCCTTGAAAGAGAATGTGACAGTATAAGAAAAGCTAAGGAGATCGCAGAAAAAGAATATCTTGATCAAAAGATAGACGAAGAGACCTTTAGAAAGATAATCCAGGATTATGAGGAGAGATTAATAGAGATTGAGGCAAGAATAAAGAGCCTCAAATCAAAATAATTTTAATTAGAAGGTAACAACTATTCTTTATGAAAATCGGAGAGATTAAAGGAAGAATAACCACAAAATATTTCTACTTTGATGCTGAGGCAAGAGTCAAGAAACTTGACTATGTGAGTGTTAAAGATCCTGAGGGAAACTGGGTTCTTGCAATTGTGGATTCTGTTGTTGCAGATGTTGCGGGCAACCGAGCAAGGGCGAAGGTTATAGGTTTCAGGGATTCAAGAGGGTTTCTCACTACCCCAAAAATCCCCTTTAAGCCCGGGACACCTATCTATACTGCTGAGAAAGACTTTATCAAAAAAACCCTTGGTATAGCTGAATCAGGTGTGTATGTAGGTCTTTTGGAAGGCTATGATATAAAGGTATGTCTCGACACAGAGTTCCTGATAAAGAAACATATCGCCATATTAGCAAAAACAGGAGCGGGTAAGAGCTATCTTGCTGGTGTTTTGCTGGAAGAGTTTGCTGAAAACGATGTTCCTGTGGTTGTTATAGATCCCCACGGTGAGTACTCAACGCTAAGGAAGAGTAACGAAAACCCGGATGAAATAAAATTTATGGAAAGATTTGACATAAAACCCAAATCGTACAAAGACAAGGTTGTGGTTTTTGGTATTGGTAAGGGCAAAGAACTAAAACTCGACACCAAACTAAGCGCTGAGGAAATAATAAGAATGCTTCCCGTGAAAATCTCACCGAGTCAAAAAGGTCTGCTTTATTCAGCTATAAAGAACCTTGAAGGTAAGGATTACACTTTAAGAGATGTAATAGACGAAATAAGTGCAAGCAAATCACCAAACAAATGGAATCTCTTATCGGCTTTAGAAATACTTCTGAATACAAAACTTTTCTCGGCGAATCCAACCTTGCCTAAGGATCTTGTTAAGAAAGGGAAGATCTCTATAATTAATCTGAGAGAGGCGAGACCAGAGATTCAGCAGATGATCGTTGCTAAACTAGCTGAAGATTTATTTACAGCAAGGAAACACGGCAAGATCCCACCATTTCTTTTCGTCTTAGAAGAGGCACATAATTTCTGTCCTGAAAGAGGTTTTGGTGAAACTGCGAGTTCTAGAATAATAAGAACCATAGCAAGTGAGGGAAGGAAATTCGGTATGGGTTTAATGGTTATAACACAGAGACCTGCAAGAATTGATAAAAACGTTCTTTCTCAGTGCAATACACAGTTGATATTGAAGGTTACGAATCCTCACGACCTAAAAGCCATAACAGAGTCGGTCGAAGGAGTAACTCCAGGTCTAAAGGAAGAGATAAAAGACCTTCCTGTTGGTGTTGCTCTTGTTGTTGGTGCTACGGAACAGCCGCTTCTTGTTGATGTGCGTGTCAGAAGAACCCAACATGGTGGCGAGAGTATAATAACAGACTACTCAGAACTTGTTCCAGAAGAGAAGCAACTAATCTTCACAACAAAGATAGATGAGAATGAGATAAGAACGAGATTTAAAGGAGCTGATACAAGACTTGTAGGATATCCTTTGTGGCTCATTTACGGGAAGCTAGACGCTACACATATAAATGTATGCATAGACGGTATTACAGGCGAGATACTCTTTCATAAAGAGAGCAGCACGGAAAGAACATATGGTATGAGAAAGCTAATGGAGCTTCCCCCGTCAGCAAGACTTATCATTCTTTACCTTAAAAAGCATAGATTCGCAACATCGGAAAAACTTGCGGAGGATCTTAAGATCCCTGTAACAACTGTTAAGAACACACTTATGGAGCTTATGAGATCCGGATATATCTCAACTGATGGTTTTGTATTTAAGAATGAATTAAACCTGCTCCTGCCCGATTCTGTTAACGTTCTAAATATAAAAGAAAAACCTGTTGAAGGTATATACGAATCGACCCTTGATTTTATGGTAACTTCTGATTTTGCAAAGAGAGCAGCTGAACTTCTTGGTGTTTCTGTCGATAAGGTTGAAGCTGTGTATTATCCGTATTGGATTGTAGAACACAAGGGTAAGAAACTCCTGGTTGATGGTGTAACAGGTAAGATTGATATAGAGCTTTCGGATACTGTGAGAAGTTATCTTTAGATTTAGCTAAAATGTATATATCCCCAAAGTCAATTATTTTAACAAAAGAAAAGATTTATAAATAAAAAGTCATCATTATTAAGTGATAAAATGCCTAAAAAAACTCAAAAGAAAACAAAACAATCCAGAAAAAAGGGTGTTACCAAAGAGGAAAGAATAGAGATTCTTAAAACGTTCACAAAAAAAGTTCTTAAAAAATACGGCCCACTTATAAGATCTATTGTTCTTTTTGGTTCTACCGCAAGAAATGAATTTAGTGAAGAATCCGATATTGACGTCTTCGTCATAATAGATGATACCAAACAAAGAATAACACCAATGATGAAAGACAAGATGGAAGAAGATTTCGATAAAATAGCTAAAAGAATATCCAAACAACTTTCTGTTCAACAACCATATCTTCTTACAGAGTTTTGGGGAATGGTTAGAGATGGTCATCCTATAGTCTTTAACTTCATAAGAGAAGGAATCCCCGTCTATGACAAAGACATATTTCTGCCTATAAAGAGGCTCCTCCAAATGGGCGAAATAAAACCAAGCAGAGAGGCTGTTGAGAAATATATAGAGAGAGGTCCAAAAAGGATAAGAAGGGTTGAGAATGCCAAGATATACATGGTTGTTGAAGATTGTTATTATGCCATGCTTGAGAGTGCTCAGGCAGTGCTCATGTTCCTCGGTAAAGCACCACCAAGACCAGCAGATGCTCCAGAGGCCCTGAGAAAAACATTGGTTAGCATGGGTCTTCTCAATGAGGAATTTGTTAAATATCTCGAGGACGTGATAAATGTAAGGAAAATGGTCGAACATAAAAAGAAGAAATCCATCTCAGGTAAGGAATTGGACGAGTGGATAAAGAAGACCAAGGCATTTGTTAAGAAGATGCAGGAGTTGATAGTAAAGATAGAAATAATGAAGAGAGAAGATATAGTCGAGAAATCAAGAGCGATCATGACCGAGACAATACTTACTTTGCTGAAGTCACTTAAGAAAAAACCAGGAAAGGATGAGAACATAGGTGAGGTTTTTGAGAAACACTTGATAAAACCTGGATATGTCCCGAAAAAATATCTTGATGTTTTCCTTGAACTAGAAAAGCTTCATAACACCGTGAAACAAGGGAAGATAATGGACATACCAAAACAGCATATACTTCTTCAAAGAGAATACGTTAGAAAATTCATCCATGAAGCGGGTAAGATTCTTAAAAAGAAAATAAGTGTCAAATCTGATAACTGATAGTTATAATATTGTTTATTTTTATATCAAAAATTATATAAATACAGTAGTTTCATTCTTTATCATTTAAGTTTAAAGGAGGTTGGTAATCATGAGAGCTAGCAGATATATGTTTACCTCTGAATCCGTAACAGAGGGTCATCCTGACAAGGTTTGCGACCAGATATCCGATGCCGTTTTGGATGAAATTCTTAAAAAAGACCCTGAAGCAAGAGTTGCCTGTGAAACAATGGCTGGTATGGGTTTTATATTGGTAACAGGTGAGATAACAACTAAAACTTATGTAGATGTTCAGAATATAGTGAGAACAGTTTTAAGAGATGTTGGTTATACAAAACCAGAGTATGGTTTTGATTATATGTCTGTTGGCGTTCTCACATCCATTCATGAACAGAGCCCGGATATAGCAATGGGTGTTAATGCGGTAAGAGTGGAAGAATTGGGAGCAGGTGATCAAGGAATGATGTCAGGATATGCAACCAACGAAACACCAGAATTGATGCCTTTACCAATTTTACTTGCGCACAAACTTACAAAAAGGCTTGCCGAGGTAAGAAAAAATGGAACTTTAAAATACCTTAGACCAGATGGTAAATCACAGGTCACTATAGAATATCACAACGGTAAACCTGTCAGAGCTCATGCAATAGTCATAGCTGCACAGCATGACCCTGACGTTGATTTAGAAGATTTAAGAGGTGATATAGTAGACCATGTAATAAAACCAGTCTGTGGAGAATGGATAGATGAGAAAACAAAGTTCTTTATAAACAACACAGGGAGATTCGTAATAGGTGGTCCTGTTGCTGATTCTGGTTGCACAGGTAGAAAGGTTATAGCGGACACCTATGGAGGTGTTGGTGGGCATGGCGGTGGAGCCTTCTCTGGAAAGGATCCAACCAAGGTGGATAAATCCGCATCTTATATGGCGAGGTACATAGCAAAGAATATAGTAGCAGCAGGGCTTGCAGACAAGTGTGAAATACAGTTGTCATATGTGATAGGTGGTAGAGAACCAATATCTATGATGATAGATACATTCAGAACTAATAAAATTCCAGTAGAGAAGATCAAGGAGCTTGTGGAGAAACACTTTGCATTATAACAAGGAAAGATAATAAAGAAGTTAGATCTCAGAAGACCTATATACAGAAAGACCTCAAATTACGGTCATTTCGGCAGAGAAGACCCAGACTTTACTTGGGAAAAGACAGACCTTGCTGATGTCTTGAGAAGCGAGGCGGGTCTTTAATCCCTTCGTTTTAAATTTTTATTTTATAAATCACCAAAGAATTAAATGCTCGCTGAACTGATAGGGTTTGCACAATGGTTTGTTGAATCCTATGGTCTTTTAGGAACATTCATAATAGCCATTCTCGAATCGTTTATATTTCCTGTGCCTACAGCAACGATTATAGCCCCCATAACAGCTCTGGGTATCGACCCGTTCATTACAATGATTGTTGCTTCAGTTGGTTCTGTTATAGGAGCTCTCATAGGCTACATACTTGGCCTCTATTTGGGACATCCCGTCGCTGAAAAACTCTTCAAAAAACATATACCTAAAGCGGAGAAATGGTTTGACAGGTATGGTGTCTGGGCGGTCTTCATTGCTGCTTTTTCACCCATACCGTTTAAGGTTTTTACTTGGTCTGCAGGCATATTCAGGCTTGAACTGAAAAGATTTATAATAGCTTGCATAACAGGCAGGGTTCTGCAGTTCACCATAGCTGCTTATGTGGGTTTCTTTGTTGGTCCGGGTGTTCTGACCTTCTTGAGTGGGTTTTAATTTAAACCTTTCTGAAAAATTAAATTTCATGATATCTATCATCATCCCTACTTACAACGAAAGGGAAAACATAAAACGTCTCATACCGGAGATAACAAAAAATTTGAGCAAAGTGACACACGAAATCATTGTGGTTGATGATAATTCTCCAGACAAAACATGGAAGGTTGCTAATCATCTGGGAAAAACCTTTCCCGTTAGAACCATTCGAAGGAGGGAAAAACTTGGTCTTGCTTCAGCTGTGGTCGATGGTTTTTTACACGCAAAGGGAGACGTGGTTATTGTTATGGATGCTGATTTTTCACATCCACCTGAAGTTTTGCCTGTAATGATCAATGAGATCAATCACGGTTATGATATAGTTATAGGAAGCAGACATGTTGGGGGCGGTGAAATAAAGAACTGGACTCTTCTTAGATATATACAATCCTGGATCGCTACGCTCCTCGCTCGTGGTTTGACCTCTGTAAAAGACCCCATGTCTGGGTTTTTTGCCATAAGAAAAGAGGTCATATCTGGTGTTCAATTTAAATCTAAAGGATTTAAGATACTTCTTGAAATCCTCGTTAAAGGTAAATACAGAAGAATCAAGGAAATTCCCGTTACCTTCAATGCAAGAATTATTGGAAGCAAACTTAAATTCAGAGTTATACTAAACTATATAACAGACCTTTTGAAACTCTATTATCATAGGTGTTTCGAATGATGAACAAAGAGGTTTTGGACAAATATGTTGAGGCAGGAAGGATATGTTCAGAAGTCAAAAAGAGGGTTTTAAAAATAATAAAACCCGGCATGAAGATTCTCGATCTAGCTCAGCTTATAGAAAAGGAAATAGAAAAGCTTGGCGGGAAACCAGCTTTCCCACCGAACATATCCATAAATGATATTGCTG
>CAYPCO010000024.1:0-7593 GCA_964409265.1 uncultured archaeon
AAAAGAAGAGAGGCATTGCTAATGTTCCAACAACTCTGGATTTTGCTCTTAAAAATCTCTTCATCTCTCTGAGCCACAAAACATATACTGCAGTAATGTTAATCATCTTCCAAACCTCCTTCTTGCAAACTCCATGTTTCTCTCTTTCTGGCTGGCTTCCTTTTCCCTGATTGTCCTTCCGGTAAAATACAAAAACACATCCTCCAAACTTGGTTTGTGCAAACTCACAGATTTAACATTAACACCTTTTTTCTGAGCCATGCTGATCAATTCAGGTATCCTCTTTTCACCCCGCTCCACAGTAACGGTTAATTTACCATCGTGTTTTTTAACCGATTTCACAAATCTTAGCTTACCAATTACATCCATAAACTCGTCAGTTCTTTCTCCTATCTCAAAAGTTATAACATCTCCACCGAGCCTGTCTTTTAAATTTTTCGGAGTATCCATAGCAATAATTTTTCCATAATCGATTATAGCCACCCTGTCACAAAGGTAGTCAGCTTCTTCCATATAATGTGTGGTTAAAATGATTGTGATGTTGCTTTCTTTGTTAAGTTTTTTAATATAATTCCAGATATGCCTTCTTGTTTGGGCATCCAAACCAAGGGTCGGTTCGTCCAAAAATAAAACCTTTGGTTTATGTATCAAACCACGGGCAATTTCCAATCTTCTTTTCATACCACCGGAATAATTTTCCACCAAAACATCTGCTTTATCGCTCAGTTCAACAAGCTTCAAAACCTCATTTATTCTTCTTTTTCTCTCCTCTTTATTCATTCCATACATCATGGCATGAAATTCAAGGTTTTCCCTTCCTGTAAGTTTGTTATCTAATGCGGGCTCTTGGAAGACTATTCCAATACTTCTCCTCACACCATCTCTTTCCTTCAATATGTCATATCCAGCCACTCTTGCATACCCAGAAGTTGGATTAAGAAGTGTGGAAAGCATGTTTATTGTTGTAGTTTTGCCGGCTCCGTTTGGACCAAGCAGACCAAAAAGCTCTCCTTTCTTGACCTTAAAGCTTATATTATCTACTGCTGTAAAACCATTAAACTTCTTTGTTAGATTTCTAACCTCTATTGCTAGCATATCAATCAACTCTTCTCAATTCAGAAAGACATTTTTCAAGTATCTTCTTGGTTTTTTCTCTGTTCATGCGAAGTTTCTTATAAACAACATCCCTTATTTCAAAAAGAACCTTTTCAATCTCTGATTCGTCTTTTCCTAGAATATCTATGAACAAATCTCTGAACAGAAGGAATTTTTTCCTAGATTCTTCCTTATATTTTCGCATCTGTTTTAATATGTTCTCCCCATCACCCGTAAGTTCAAATATGTTTTTCGAACGTTTATCAACTCTGCTTGTTTTTATTAAACCTTCCTGTTCCAATTGCTTTAAAAGAGGATAAAGTGTTCCTTTGCTCGGTGTCCATTTTCCCTTGGTTTTCTCTTCAATCTCTTTTAGTATTTCATAACCCGACTTTGGTTTGTTTTTTAGAGAGTGTAAAATGTAAAGTGTTAAAATGCCCCTTCCCTTTCCATTTTTACAATGAAATTTCCACAAACCCATCATGAGATATAATAATAAGACTGGTTATTTAAATATTTCGATTTCGAACCGTTTGGATTCGTAATAGAATTTGACACGAATTCATCAATCATTTCCAATATATCAAAACATTTAATTTTCCAACCTTAATTTATGTTTAAACAAAATTTTACTCTTAATGTAAGTATTGTGTAGTATTTAAAGAAAAATAATTTATTTGGCAAAAATAACATTAATATAAGAAATAATGAAAATATGGTTTTCACCAAAGATAAAGGCTTTGAAAGCGAAGAATATAGGCGTATGGAAGGATGTTGAAATAAAATTTTCTGATGACCTTAACATCATAACGGGTCCAAGCGCTTCTGGTAAAACAACTCTTTTAAAATGTATAATAGCCGCAGTTTATAATAAACAAATATCAGAAAGGTATTTACATGACGATAGTGAAATAGAGATAGTGTTAGAAGGAGGAAGATTGAAACCCTGTCTAAAAGAAAACACATCAGTAGATAAAAGTTTAAACACAGCTGCTGAAATTGAATTTGAAATGCTTCTGAATTCCTTAAGAAAAATGAATGAGGGATATGCAATATTAATAGATGATGTTGGTTGTATGGATGAGAAAAAATTAGAGAAAGTTTTTAATTTGATAAAACAGATAAAAGGGCAGAAAATCATAACTGTTAAGCAACCGTTAAACATATCAGACGCAAGAGTGTTCGAATGTGTTTACGATGATATTAAAGGCTCATCAAAAATTACAGCCAAAGAGATATAAAAATCAAAATCTTCGGTTTCTCGAATGTTTATCAACAACAATTTCGCTTATTCCTAAAATCTCTGAAATCCCCTTTTCTTATCTCTGACTCTTTGTTCCTAAGAATAATTATTCTCAAAGAATTTTTCTACCAACCTCTAATTCTATGGTTTAAAGAAAAACCCTCAAACACACCTGTTGTAATTAAAAACATAAAAAATCTTGCCAAACTAACTTCAATCACTGCGATGTTATAGAGACTTCGAGGTTGTCTCCTTCGTTATAGAAGGTTACAACTACCATGTTGTTATTTTTCATAACAGTTACTGTGTCCTGAGCATCTTCTGTTGATACAACGACCACATTATATCTGTTACTTTCGAACTCATTCGCAAGTGTTGATGCATCGTTGTGTGTTGCAAGTCTCGATAACGTATATCCTAAGAATACCATCTGACCCTGAACCGTGCTGTAACTAATCAAGTAAACCTTTCCAAAAACATTCTCGAGGATCGGTTTGATTTCTTCATCCCATGTAGCAGCATCTCCAGTTGGCGTAACTTCGTTAGGTGTTGATGATTGCTGTTCTTCTTCCTGCTGTTGCTGAGCAGATCCTTCTTCTGTATACACATAATGGTCATAACCAACCATCGCGAAAGTATACTGTTCACCATTTATAGTTGCAAGCACAATAGTTACTGAAGCAGAATCATCACCTTTCGTATAATCAACCTGATACATCTGCATTGCTTCTAAACCAGGGAAGGACATTCCGGAAGTGGTTTCAGACTCCTTTGTATAACCACATTCCTGCATCTTGGAGACAAAATAATTCTTAAATCTTTTAAATTCATAACACCAAAAATATTCACTATCGAGGTTGAGACGATGAACAAAACGATAACACAATATCTTGGAACTCCTCTTTTGTTGGTCGTAATTGTAGCTGTAATGATTACTACAGTGGGTGTATAGGTGGTGGAACCACACCAACGTCATCTGCTTCCACTGTGGTCACACCATGGGGTGTTTTTTCTGGTACAGATGCTCCTGGTAAGGATTTGGAATGTGTAGAGCGTTACGACGGAATGATAAGAGGTCATTATACCGAAGATAAATACGATGATGGGAGCTATTCTTTAAGTATAGTTTACTACAAAGCCGGAGATGTTTTTGATGATGCTATGGTTTAAACACTCAAAAATAAATTCCACCCTTTCTAAATTAATATATAGGTGAGTTTTATTTACGAGATACGTGTTCATGGCCGTGGTGGGCAAGGAGTGAAAACCACTGCCAGAATTCTGGGCAGGGCGGCTTTTCTTTCTGGTATGGCTACACAGGATTTTGCAATTTATGGTGCAGAGAGAAGAGGAGCTCCTGTTGCAAGTTTCTGTAGAATAGATAGAAAAAAAATCCTAACAAGAGGTTATATATTCAATCCAGACGCTGTTATAGTTCTTGATCCGACCATAGGACCTGAGAGGTGCCTGAGAGGGATAAAAAAAGATGCGCTCATTCTTGTTAATTCACCACTTCCTTTAAAAAACTTTAAGAATGCCATTTTTGTAGACGCAACCAAGATAGCTTTGGAAACTCTCGGAAAACCCATACCCAATATCGCAATACTTGGTGGTTTTTTGAAGCTGTCCAGGATTTTCCCCTTCGAAAATCTAAAAAAGGCCATAAAGATAGAACTTACAGAGGATGGACACCCCGAAGCAGTTCAAGGGAACATAAAGGCATGTGAAAAATGCTTTAAAGAGGTGGGCTGATGGGATTTAGAGATCTTATTTTCGGTCATGGATGGAAGATCAGAAAGCTTAGAAAGAATTGGGACAGATTGAGAGAAAAAGCCCTGAAAACGGAAAACCCCATAAGGCAGATATCACTTGAAAAGCTTGACAGAATAGAAGATCATTTACGAATTCTGGAGGAGCAACCGATAAGCAAGAAAGATAGAGCCAGATTAACGAAAGAGGTAGAGATCGATCTGGAAGAGGTTAAGGCAATTCTTGAAAGTAAGCCAGAGGAAATACAGCCTGGTTATACGAGCCGTACGAATATTTAAGTAGGTTTTACAAAAAAGGGATATGAAAATTGCTATTCTAAGTCCTAACAGGACCAAGATAAGTTATACCACAAAAAGGATTTATGAAGAGGCTAAAAAAGTGTTTAAAAAAACAGAGCTTATACCTCTGGTTGACATCGTTCTTAAAGTGAACAACGGTCTTGATGTGTTGTACGAAAAAAAGAGCCTTAAAGGTTTTGACTATGTTTTACCGAGAATAGATTCTAAAAGAGCCGTTATAGGATATCCTGTTATAAGATTTCTCGATGATTTAGGTGTGAAAAAGCCATATCCAGCCGAGACCATACATATAGCTCATAACAAATTCATAACACTTGAGCAACTTGTAAAAAACGGTGTTGCTGTACCTGAGACCTATTTAACAGCATCAAAGGAGTATGCAAAGAAGATTATAGACAAACAGAAGATGCCTGTAATACTCAAGCTTCTTTCGAGTTTCGGTGGAAAGGGTGTTATGATCATAGAAACCAAAGACACTGCAAAGGCAACCATAGACGC
The DNA here is from genome assembly GCA_964409265.1 of uncultured archaeon. Classification (GTDB taxonomy): domain Archaea; phylum Aenigmatarchaeota; class Aenigmatarchaeia; order QMZP01; family QMZP01; genus CAYPCO01. The sequence continues at coordinate 4,906 of CAYPCO010000024.1, forward strand.
CATGTCAGTTCTCAAACAAGAGGTTCTTATAGAAAAATATATACCCAATCCAGGTGAAGATATTAGAGGCATAGTTGCTGGAGATGAAATAATAGCATCTTACAAAAGGATAGCAGCCCCGGGTGAAAAAAGGGCAAACATATCCGCTGGAGGCAGAGGATCTTTCTTTAAACTTACAAACGAGATGGAAGAGATCGTCTTTAAATGTGCCAAGGCAGTGAAGTCCAGATTGCTCGCTGTAGATATGATACAGGGCAAAGATGGAATAAATGTGATAGAGGTTAATATAAACCCTGGTTTACAGGGCATAGAAAAGGCAACAGGCATAAACGTTGCTAAAAGGATAGTTGATTTCATGGTTAGTGAAATAAAAAGATAAAGTATTACCCGAAATACATGTTTTTTCTTACAAATCTCTCATCGTTCTTCAAGATATGATAAATAAATCTTAACAACAAAAGGGCTGTAACATACGATACATTTAAAAATTTTATTAGAACAACCAATAGTAATGAAGATGAAAAAACTCTATGAGGTGGATTTCAGGAATATTCCCTGGGAAACCCGTGAAATGCTTCAGGATAAGAAAGAGATGTTTAAGATTTTCGATTATGGATCACCTTTTTACACGTACGCTGATGGACCAGAAGTAGCTTTGAGAAATACTATATTTAGAGTCTACAGGCAAAAAGCTCAGAAGTTAGGATTTTCAATAGAAGCGCTCGATGACGAAGCATGGTGGTTTTACAATGCCTTGGAATCCTTAACATCTTCATTGGTAAAAGAGGTAAAATCACCCAAGAAAAACAAAGGGGCAGAACCTTCCAAAAAATACATACAGTTGGAGATCTTTTCTGAATAGACCTGTTTTGTCTTTTCCAGAGGCAGTGATAAACTTATTGGAGATTCAGGATGTTTTTTATAGAGCTTTTGTATTCATCCGCTGCCTTGCCCTTGTAAACTATATTGGCAAACATAGAACCGAGCTGATAGGCCATCAAAGCTATGCCACTTTTAACATCGGAGCTCTCAAGAGGATATTTCTTATAAATATCTACAATCTCTACAAAACCGTTCAGAATATCTTTCGGATCTTGTGTTGCCGGGTATAGTCTGTGGAGCGTATTGTAAAACACATCTTTGGCCGTGTAATAGGCCTCCTTGTCAAGTTCTGGGACATTCTCTGAAAATGGCAATGGACCTCTCATATCTTTCATTTGCATCTGCTTTAAATTTGATGGAAAAAAATTTATTTTTAATCTTCGAGCAACAAACCAAAAAGCCAAAGATTCATATATCTCAACAACAAATATATCCATATGACCGATAAAGGCTATAGGAAATTGAAAGAACTCGAAAGCGAGGCAACAAAGATATTCGGAATAACTACTGGCACGAAGCTTGATGAGATGTTCTGGAAGGTGGATAAAAAGGACGATAAGTTCGTAAAGGTTCCCTTAGGAGGAATTCCTTATCTCTCTGTCATAAACCTCACGGGCATACCCGATAGTGGAAAAAGCATACTTGCAGAGCAATTCGCTATAACACAGGCGAACGAAGGATATAAGATTCTCTTCGTCACGGTCGAATCTCCAGCAAACTTCCTTTACTCGTCTATAAAATCTAAGTGCGAATTCTTAGGAGCAGATCTATCAAAGGTTGTTGAGAATATAATCGTTATTGACGCATCAGCCAATGAGGAGCTAAGAGAGAACCCAAAGGCCTTAATGGATACCATGGCTCAGGCAATAAAGGACAATAAAACAACAAACGTTATAATTGACAGTATCACGGGTCTTTATGAACATAAAGAAGTCATGGCAAGACAGATTGTAAGAAGATTTTTTAATTTCCTAAAGAAGTGGAAGCAGACAGGAGTTTTTGTTTCACAAAAGAGATCAGCCCAAGGAGCAGAAACAGCAGAGGCTGCTGGTGGTCTTGCTGTTGCTCATATCGTTGATGGGACAGTTGTTGTCGATAAGAAACTTATCGATACAAGATGGGAAGCAAATCTTTACAATATGCCTATAGGTAGTGTATTAAGAACCATAAGAATAGATGGGTGCAGACTTTCTGGTCATGATACAAGATCATGGGTTTTCGAGATAACCCCCGCGGGAACGATTGAGATATTGTCTCCCCTTGAAGAGTTTATAAGGAGGGGATAAGATGGAAATGAAGGTTATAAGCTCTCCACCAAAGGATTCGAATGTAGATGTATTGGCAGAAAAGGTATTTCTTGAATGTATAAAAATAATAGGCGGTCTTAGAAAGCTTGTGGAATACAGAAACTTAACATGGCTGCCATCACTCGCAGAGGCATCTTATGTTGTTGTTATGAAAGAAGAACTCATGAAAACAAGCAGAGAGATAGCAGAAAATCTTGGAATAACAGAACAGACGGTTAAGAACATTCTCAGTGCTGACGAAGAGGAAATAAAAAAATATCTTGAAGGAGAGATAGAAAAAGTTGACGAGCATAAGGCAGGAGGCATCGCAAAACTGGCCTATAGAAACATAAAGAAATCTCTATCAAGCCAAAATGTGCAAAAATGATACCAGTTAAATATGAAAATCTCTGCAGTGTTTGCGGAAAGGATTTGTCACATAAGGAAATAGAAAAAGGCAGATGCGAAAATAAAGATATTCGTTTTTATGATATCTTTCATTCGGACAAGGAAATGGTGA